>NZ_JAVYJF010000027.1:0-72327 GCF_032621715.1 Pseudomonas sp. zfem004
CAGGTGCGCAGCACCCTTCGGCGTAGCCGAAGGCGCGAGATGTAGACTTGCGCAGCAAGTCGGAGGCCGCGCGGGCCCGGAAGACGCCGAAGCGAAGGGACCCCGAAGCGCAGCGTAGGGGCCGTATGAATGGAGCGAGCGGTTTTTGGTTACTTTTTTCCAAGAAAAAAAGTAACCCGCCGTAAGGGCGGAAAGGTGACTACGCGTCGACATAACAAATGAATGCGCATACAACTTTCAAAACAAACCAACAAACCAACAAACCAACAAACCAACAAACCAACAAACCAACAAACCAACAACTTACCCTGCCCCCATAAAAAAACCCGCACCACTCTCATGGCACGGGTTCTCTCAAACCACAAATCACCCCAGAACGATCAACGCTCCAGCAAAATCCGCAGCATACGACGCAGCGGCTCTGCCGCGCCCCACAGCAGCTGGTCGCCCACAGTGAACGCCCCCAGATACTGCGACCCCATGTTCAGCTTACGCAGCCGCCCAACCGGAATGTTCAACGTACCAGTCACCTTGGTAGGGCTCAGCTCCTGCATGCTGATCTCACGCTGGTTCGGCACCAGCTTCACCCAAGGGTTGTGCTGGCTGATCATCCCTTCGATATCGGCCAGCGGCACATCCTTGTTCAGCTTGATGGTCAGCGCCTGGCTGTGGCAACGCATGGCACCGATGCGCACGCAGATACCGTCGACCGGGATCGGGCTCTTGAAACGCCCGAGGATCTTGTTCGTCTCGGCCTGGGCCTTCCACTCTTCACGGCTCTGGCCGTTCGGCAGTTCCTTGTCGATCCACGGGATCAGGCTGCCGGCCAGCGGCACGCCGAAATTCTCGGTCGGGTAGCCTTCGCCACGCATGGCCTCGGCAACCTTGCGATCGATGTCAAGGATGGCGCTGGCCGGATTGGCCAGGTCATCGGCCACCGCCGCGTGGGTGGCGCCCATCTGCTTGATCAGCTCGCGCATGTTCTGCGCGCCGGCACCCGAGGCCGCCTGGTAGGTCATGGCGCTCATCCACTCGACCAGGCCAGCTTCGAACAGGCCGCCCAGGCCCATCAGCATCAGGCTGACGGTGCAGTTGCCGCCGATGTAGTTCTTGGTACCGGCATCCAGCTGCTGGTCGATGACCTTGCGGTTGACCGGATCGAGGATGATCACGGCGTCGTCCTGCATGCGCAGCGACGAGGCGGCGTCGATCCAGTAACCCTGCCAGCCCGCTTCGCGCAGCTTGGGGAAGACTTCGTTGGTGTAGTCGCCGCCCTGGCAGGTCAGGATGACGTCGAGGGTCTTGAGCTCTTCAATGTTGTAGGCGTCCTTGAGCGGGGCAGTTTCCTTGCCCACGTTCGGACCCTGGCCACCCACATTGGAGGTGGTGAAGAACACTGGCTCGATCAGGTCGAAGTCCTGCTCTTCGAGCATCCGCTGCATGAGCACGGAACCGACCATTCCACGCCAACCGATCAGACCTACACGTTTCATCGCAACTACACCTTTGCTAAAAGTGGGCCGCCACCGGGAGTTTTTGGTGGCGGGCCAGAGAGATTACAGATTCCGCAGCGCTGCGACTACTGCGTCGCCCATTTCCTGCGTACCGACTTTGGTGCAACCGGCAGACCAGATGTCACCGGTGCGCAGGCCCTGGTCCAGGACCAGGCTGACCGCCTGCTCGATGGCCTCGGCCGCCGCCTGCTGGTTGAAGCTGTAGCGCAGCATCATCGACACCGAGAGGATGGTCGCCAGCGGGTTGGCGATGCCCTGCCCGGCGATGTCCGGCGCCGAACCGTGGCACGGCTCGTACATGCCCTTGTTGTTGGCATCCAGCGATGCCGAAGGCAGCATGCCGATGGAACCGGTGAGCATGGAAGCCTCATCCGACAGGATGTCGCCGAACATGTTGTCGGTGACCATCACGTCGAACTGCTTGGGCGCGCGCACCAGCTGCATGGCGGCGTTGTCGACGTACATGTGGCTCAGTTCGACGTCCGGGTAATCCTTGGCCACGTCCTCGACCACTTCACGCCACAGCTGGCTGGAAGCCAGGACGTTGGCCTTGTCCACCGAGCACAGCTTCTTGCCACGCACGCGGGCCATGTCGAAACCGACGCGGGCAATACGGCGCACTTCGCTTTCGCTGTACGGCAGGGTGTCGTAGGCCTGGCGCTCGCCGCCTTCCAGCTCGCGCTGGCCGCGCGGGGCACCGAAGTAGATGCCGCCGGTCAGTTCGCGGACGATGAGGATGTCCAGGCCGGAGACGATTTCCGGCTTGAGCGACGAGGCATCGGCCAGTTGCGGGTAGAGGATGGCCGGGCGCAGGTTGGCGAACAGGCCCAGTTGCGAACGGATCTTCAGCAGGCCGCGCTCAGGGCGGATGTCACGCTCGATCTTGTCCCACTTCGGGCCACCCACGGCGCCCAGCAGCACGGCGTCGGCCTGACGTGCACGCTCCAGGGTCTCATCGGCCAGCGGCACGCCGTGCTTGTCGATGGCGGCGCCGCCGATCACGTCGTGGGCGAGGCTGAAGCCGAGCTGGAACTTGTCGTTGGCCAGCTCCAGCACCTTGACCGCCTCGGCCATGATTTCCGGGCCGATGCCATCACCTGGGAGAATCAGAATCTGCTTGCTCATGCTTTCCTCTATCCATCAAAGCGACGCGGCCGCCTCGGCCCCGTCGTGAATAATCAGCGTTCGGCCCAGAGTACCAGCACATCGGTGCTGAACGAGCCATCGGCCTCAATCTGGTAATACTGCCGCACTTCCTCGCCCATGGCTTGCTGCAACTGGCGGATCGCCACGCGCAACGGCTCGGGGGTGCGCATGCGCTCGACCCAGGAGCTCCATTCCAGGCGCAGGCGCTGGCGGGTGTGACTGCGCACATGCAGGCCGGCCTCGCTGACCTGACGCTGCCATTCGGCGGCGCTATAGTCGCGTACGTGGCTGGTGTCGCGCAGCACTTCGACCGTCTGCAGGTAGGTATCGAGCAGCGGGCTGCCAGGCGACATGACGTCGATGAAGGCCGCCACCCCGCCCGATTTCAGCACCCGACGCACTTCGCGCAGGGCCAGGCCCAGGTCGCTCCAGTGGTGCGCCGAATAACGGCTGAACACGTAGTCGAAGCTGGCATCGGCGAACGGCAGGCGTTCGGCGGCGCCGCGCTCGGTGGTGATATTGGCCAGGCCGCGCTCGGCGGCGGCGCTGGCGACCACGTCGAGCATGGATTGCGACAGGTCGTAGGCGACCACTTCGCTGACCAGCGGGGCAACGTGGAAACTGACATGACCGGCACCGCAGCCCAGGTCCAGCACGCGGGCCGCACCCTGCCCTGCCAGCTCGGCCTGCAGCAGGGCGAATTCGCTGCCCTGGGCGTGCACGGTGCTGCTGAGGTAGGCGCTGGCCTGTTCGCCGAACTGGCGCTGGACGACATCGGTGTGGGCGGTGCTGGTCATATCGAAATCCTTTGGGCTTTTTGTTGCTTGTTCCGGCCTTTTCGCGGGGCAAGCCCGCTCCCACGGGCATCACCTCTCCCTGTGGGAGCGGGCTTGCCCCGCGAAGAGGCCAGTACTGCTAACTACAAACTTCAGGCATCGCGGAACAGCCAAGGCTGGCTAGCGCGGTGCTTGCCTTCGAATGCCTTGATCGCGTCGCTGTCCTGCAGGGTCAGGCCGATGTCGTCGAGGCCGTTGAGCAGGCAGTGCTTGCGGAACGCGTCGATCTCGAACTTCAGCACCTTGCCATCCGGGCGGGTCACGGCCTGGGCATCGAGGTCGATGGTCAGCTGGTAGCCCGGATTGGCCTCGACCTGCTTGAACAGCTCGTCGACTTCAGCGGCATCGAGAATGATCGGCAGCAGGCCGTTCTTGAAGCTGTTGTTGAAGAAGATGTCGGCAAAGCTCGGCGCGATCACGCTGCGAAAACCGTACTCGTCCAAAGCCCATGGCGCGTGCTCGCGGCTGGAGCCGCAACCGAAGTTCTCACGCGCCAGCAGCACGCTGGCACCTTGGTAGCGCTTGTGGTTGAGCACGAACTCTTCGTTGACCGGGCGCTTGCTGTTGTCCTGGTAGGGTTGGCCCACGTCCAGGTAGCGCCACTCATCGAACAGGTTGGGGCCGAAGCCGGTGCGCTTGATCGACTTCAAGAACTGCTTGGGGATGATCTGGTCGGTGTCGACGTTGGCATGATCCAACGGCGCGACGAGGCCAGTGTGCTGGGTAAAGGCTTTCATGCTGCGCTCCCTTGGATCAACTCGCGGACATCGATGAAGTGGCCGGTCACCGCGGCGGCGGCGGCCATGGCCGGGCTGACCAGGTGGGTACGCCCACCGGCGCCCTGGCGGCCTTCGAAGTTGCGGTTGGAGGTGGACGCGCAGTGCTCGCCGCTCTCCAGGCGGTCCGGGTTCATCGCCAGGCACATCGAGCAGCCAGGCTCACGCCATTCGAAGCCAGCTTCGAGGAAGATCTTGTCCAGGCCCTCACGCTCGGCCTGGGCCTTGACCAGGCCCGAGCCCGGCACGACGATGGCCTGCTTGACGCTGGAAGCGACCTTGCGGCCCTTGGCGATTTCGGCCGCTGCGCGCAGGTCTTCGATGCGCGAGTTGGTGCACGAGCCGATGAACACACGGTCCAGCTGGATATCGGTGATCGCCTGGTTGGCACTGAGGCCCATGTACTTCAAGGCACGCTCGATCGAGCCACGCTTGATCAGGTCGGCCTCGGCGGCCGGGTCCGGCACACGCTGATCGACGGCCAGGACCATCTCGGGCGAGGTGCCCCAGCTGACTTGCGGCTTGATCTGGCTGGCGTCCAGCTCGACCACGGTGTCGAACACGGCGTCGTCATCCGACACCAGGTCTTTCCACGATTCGACCGCTTGCTTCCATTGCTCGCCTTTCGGCGCGTACGGGCGGCCTTCGACGTAGGCGACGGTGGTCGCATCGGTGGCCACCAGGCCCACACGGGCGCCAGCCTCGATGGACATGTTGCAGATGGTCATGCGCCCTTCCATCGACAGCTCGCGGATGGCGCTGCCGGCGAATTCCATGGCATGGCCGTTGCCGCCAGCGGTGCCGATCTTGCCGATCACGGCCAGGACGATGTCCTTGGCGGTCACGCCGGCAGGCAATTGGCCCTCGACGCGCACCAGCATGTTCTTCATTTTCTTGGCGACCAGGCACTGGGTGGCGAGCACATGCTCCACCTCGGAGGTACCAATGCCGTGGGCCAGGGCACCAAAGGCGCCGTGGGTGGAGGTGTGCGAGTCGCCGCAGACCACGGTCATGCCCGGCAAGGTCGCGCCCTGCTCGGGGCTGATGACGTGGACGATGCCCTGGCGTTCGTCGTTCATCTTGAATTCGACGATGCCATATTCGTCACAGTTCTCATCGAGGGTCTGCACCTGCAGGCGCGACACCTGGTCGACGATGGCCTCGATACCGCCCTTGCGCTCTGGCGTGGTCGGCACGTTGTGGTCGGGCGTGGCGATGTTGGCATCGATGCGCCACGGCTTGCGATTGGCCAGGCGCAGGCCTTCGAAGGCCTGGGGCGACGTCACTTCGTGGATGATGTGGCGGTCGATGTAGATCAAGGATGAGCCGTCATCGCGGCGCTTGACCTCATGGGCTTCCCAGAGTTTGTCGTAGAGCGTTTTGCCAGCCATCAGACTGTTCCTCATCAGCGTCTTTCTATGCCAAAGACCCCTTGGCTTGTACGGACGATGCTATGGCGATAGATTGAATAACTCAAATTCATAATTTTCATGCTTTGCATAACCATCGGGAATCTGAATCGTGGACCTGGCCAACCTCAGCGCTTTTATCGCGATTGCCGAAACCGGCAGCTTCTCTGGCGCGGGCGAGCGCCTGTTCCTGACCCAGCCGGCCATCAGCAAACGCATCGCCGGGCTCGAGCAGCAACTGGACGTACGCCTGTTCGACCGGCTGGGGCGCGAAGTGAGCCTGACCGAAGCCGGCCGCGCCCTGCTGCCCCGTGCCTATCAGATCCTCAACGTGCTCGATGATACCCGCCGCGCGCTGACCAACCTGACCGGGGAGGTGAGCGGTCGCCTGACCCTGGCCACCAGCCACCACATCGGCCTGCACCGCTTGCCACCGGTGCTGCGGGCATTCACCCGGCAGCACCCGGCGGTGGCGCTGGATATCCAGTTCATGGATTCAGAAGCCGCCTACGATGAAATCCTCCATGGCCGCGCCGAAATTGCCGTGATCACCCTGGCGCCCGAGCCGCATCACCTGGTCCGGGCAACCCCAGTGTGGGAGGACGCCCTGGACTTCGTCGCCGCGCCCGAACACCCGCTGGCCAGCAGCGGCCAGGTCAGCCTGGCCGACGTGGCCCGGCACCCGGCGGTTTTTCCCGGCGGCAACACCTTCACCCACCACATCGTCCAGCGCCTGTTCGAAAGCCAGGGCCTGACGCCGAACATCGCCATGAGCACCAACTACCTGGAAACCATCAAGATGATGGTTTCCATCGGCCTGGCGTGGAGTGTGCTGCCACGTACTATGCTGGATGAGCAGGTGGCGTCCATCGCCCTGCCCGGCATACAGCTGTCGCGCCAGCTAGGCTACATTTTGCACACAGAACGCACGCTATCGAACGCGGCCAGGGCCTTCATGGCCCTGCTCGACAGCCACGCGGGGCCCGCCTGACCGGTCGTCAGTACGGCAGTACACTCCTCAAGGACGCGACATCCGCCAAAGGTCTGGTACCGATGCCCAAATCAGCAAACCGCTTTCCGCGCCTGCCGCGCATCCCTGCGGTCGATCCCCAGGAATCGGAGCAGGCCTGGCAGAATGCCCCGCAACTGCTGGCCGCACTCAACGGCGCGAACCTGGGCGCCTGGCTATGGGATATCGAGAGCGGCCGGGTCAGCTGGTCGCGGGGCACCCAGGCGCTGTTCGGTTTCGACCCCCAGCGCCCACTGCCCAACGATGTCGACTACCTCGACCTGCTGCCCGATGAAGACCGTGCCCGCACGCGCCAGGCGTTCCAGGCCGTGGTCAATGGCGAACCCATCGAGCAGGCCATGCGCCACCGCATCCGCTGGCCGGACGGCAGCGTGCACTGGCTGGAGATCAACGGCAGCCTGACCCACGACGTCCACGGCCGACGCCAGATGATCGGGGTGATCCGCGAAATCACCCGCCAGCGCGAGCGGGAAAACGCACTGATCAACTCGGAAAAGCGCTTCGCCACCCTCTTCCACCTCAGCCCCAACGCCATCCTGCTCACCCGTCGCCACGACGGCCTGATCATCGAGGTCAACCAGCACTTCGAACATATGTTCGGCTGGCCAGGCGCCCATGTGGTCGGCAAGACCAGTGTCGAGCTGGGCCTGTGGGTCAACCCTGAGCAGCGCCACCTGGTGCTGGAGGCCACCCGCGCCGGCAGTGGCCCGCTGACCATGGAGGTGCAGTTCCGCGCCACCAGCGGCAAGATCCATGACGGTATCCTCTGCACCCAGGGCATCGAACTGGAAGGCATCACCTACCTGATCAGTACCTTTGTCGACACCACCGAGCGCAAACGCGCCGAGCAGGCGCTCAAGGACAGCCAGGAACGCCTTGACCTGGCGCTGGACTCGGCCCAGTTGGGCACCTGGGACTGGCACATTCCCAGCGGCATGCTCTATGGCTCGGCCCGCGCCGCCCAGTTGCACGGGCTCGACCCGGTGCCGTTCCACGAGTCCTTCGATGCGTTCTTCGAAGGGGTGCCCGAACACGAGCGCAACTCCATGCGCCAGGCTTACCGCAGCCTGCGCGAGGGACCGGCCGGCAACTACCAGATCACCTACCAGGTACAACTGGACAACGGCGCCACGCGTTTTATCGAAAGCCGCGCGCGGCTGTACCGTGACGAGCAGGGCAAACCGCTGCGCATGGCCGGCACCCTGCTGGACATCACCGACCAGGTAGAGCGCGAACAACGCCTTACGGCCTCGGAAGAAAAATTCGCCAGCCTGTTCCAGGTCAGCCCGGACCCGATCTGCGTGACCCGCCAGGACACCGGCCAATTCATCGAGATTAACCCGGCCTTCAGCCAGACCTTCGGCTGGAGCGCCGAGCAGGTGCTGGGCCGTACCGCGGGGCAGTTGGGCCTGTGGGCCGAGTCGGCCGAGCGCGCCCAGCGCATCGAACGGGTGATCCGCGACCAGGCCCTGAGCAATGTGGCGATCGGGGTCAACCACCGCAACGGCGGGCCTTTGACCTGCGTCATCTCCAGCCGCCTGATCAGCGTCGACGGCCAGGCCTGCAGCGTCACTACCCTGCGCGACATCACCCAACAGCAACGCGCCGAGGCGGCGCTCAAGGCCAGCGAGGAGAAATTCGCCAAGGCGTTCCATTCCAGCCCCGACGCCATCACCATCACCGAGCGACGCAGCGGCCGCTACCTGGAAGTCAACGACGGGTTCTGCCGGCTGACCGGCTACAACGCCAGCGAGGTGGTCGGCCGCACGGTCTATGAACTGGGCATCTGGGCCGACGACAAGCAACGCAGCGCCCTGCTCGGCGAGCTCAAGGCACGAGGCCGGGTCCATCACCGCGAGATGCTCGGGCGCAACAAGCGCGGCGACATTCTCACCGTGGAAGTGTCGGTGGAGCCGATCAGCCTCAACGAAGTCGACTGCCTGTTGCTCACTGCACGGGATGTCAGCCTGCTGAAGAACGCCCAGGCGCAGATTCGCCACCTGGCCTACCACGATCCGCTGACCAACCTGCCCAACCGCGCTCTGCTGATGGACCGCCTGAGCCAGCAGATTGCCCTGCTCAAGCGCCACAACCTGCGCGGCGCCTTGCTGTTCCTCGACCTCGACCATTTCAAGCACATCAACGATTCGCTCGGCCACCCGGTGGGCGACGCCGTGCTGAAGATCATCACGGCCCGCCTGGAAGCCAGCGTGCGCCTCGAGGACACCGTGGCACGCCTGGGCGGCGATGAGTTCGTGGTATTGCTCAGCGGCCTGGAAGGCAGCCGCGAACTGGTGGAAAGCAAGGTCCGCGAGCTGGCCGACACCCTGCGCGAACTACTGGCCGAACCCATGTCGCTGGATGGCCAGCGCCTGCAGGTGACCCCCAGCATCGGCGTGGCGCTGATCCCGGACCACGGCGCCACCCCCGCCGACCTGCTCAAGCGCGCCGACATCGCCCTGTACCGGGCCAAGGATTCCGGGCGCAATACCACCCAGCTGTTCCACACCACCATGCAAAAGGCCGCCAGCGAGCGCCTGCGCATGGAGAACGACCTGCGCCTGGCGCTGGCCCGCGGCGAGCTGGCCCTGCATTTCCAGCCCCAGGTCGATGCCCGTGACAATCACATCGTCGGCGCCGAAGTGCTGTTGCGCTGGCACCACCCGCAACTGGGCCAACAGCCGCCGTCACAGTTCATCCAGGTGCTCGAGGAAAGCGGGCTGATCCTGGAAGTGGGCAGTTGGATCCTCGACGAAGCCTGCGACGCCTGCGCGCGCATGCTCGAGGACGGCCTGATCGACGCCGACGACTTCAGCCTGTGCGTCAACATCAGCCCCCGGCAGTTCCGCCAGAACGACTTTGTCGCACGGGTGCTGCGCAGCCTCGACGACTACCGCCTGCCGCGGCACATGCTCAAGCTGGAGATCACCGAAGGCATCGTCATCCAGAACCTGGAAGACACCATCAGCAAGATGCGCGAGCTCAAACGCTATGGCGTCAGCTTCGCCATGGACGACTTTGGCACGGGCTACTCGTCACTCACCTACCTCAAGCGCCTGCCGGTGGATGCACTGAAGATCGACCAGACCTTCGTGCGCGACGCGCCGGTCGACCCGAATGACGCCGAGATCGTCCGCGCCATCGTCGCCATGGCGCGCAGCCTGGGCCTGGCGGTGATCGCCGAAGGTGTCGAGTTGACCGAGCAACTGGAGTTTCTGGAACGGCTAGGCTGCCACCTGTACCAGGGCTACCTGCACAGCCGACCGCTGCCGCTGCCGGAGTTCCGGCAGATGCTGCTGGAGGCGCCGGCGGATTATTGAAAGGGCCTGGCAACCGATAACGTGCGTGGGAGCGGGCTTGCCCCGCGATGGCGACATGAGACTCAACATCGCCATCGCGGGGCAAGCCCGCTCCCACGCCATTCACATTGCATTCATCTCCTGCACAAAACAAAAAGGGCACCCGAAGGTGCCCTTTCGTTCATCCCATGCGAACTCAGTTCAGCGCAGGCTTGTCGCCATTGATCGGGATGCGCTTGGCCTTGGCCTCTTCCGGCACCACGCGCAGCAGTTCGATGCTGAGCAGGCCGTTGGCCAGGCCGGCGCCTTTGACCTCGATGTGGTCGGCCAGGCGGAACGACAGTTTGAAGGCGCGCTGGGCGATGCCCTGATGCAGGAAGGTGACGCCTTCGTTGCCGTTATCGCGTTTGCCACCAGATACGGTCAGGACGCCTTTTTCGACCTGCAGGTCGAGGTCCTGTTCCTGGAAACCGGCAGCGGCAACCACGATGCGATAGTGGTCTTCACCATGCTTTTCCACGTTGTAGGGCGGGTAGCTGCTACCGGCCTCGTTGCGTGCTGCAGCTTCGAACAGGTCGTTGAAACGGTCGAAACCGACGGAGTTGCGGAAAAGGGGTGCGAGAGAGAAAGCGGTAGTCATGGTCATAAACTCCTGAGATTCAGCAAGTAAGTCACTACGCGACCCGACTTCGGCATCGCGTACTCAAAGAGATATGGCCGGGCAAAACGCTTTCAAGGGCCCTGCTGAAAATTTTTGCTGGCGTGCAAACGCAATCGCGGGGCAAGTCGGAGCGCCGAACCGCCGCTCCCACGAAGTGGACTGCCCTCAAGGGTTGGCTTCTTGGGGGCAGTCCAAAGTACCCCTCGTGGGAGCGGCGGTTCGGCGCTCCGACTTGCCCCGCGATAAAGGCGGATCAGGCTACGCAGGCTTCAGCAAACGACGCCTGACACCCCAACAACCCGCTGATCCGCTGGCAATCATCCTCACGCCGCAACTCGGCAAACAACGCCACCGCCTCCGGATAGCCCCGGGTCAGCATCGCCAGCCACTGCTTCATGCGCCCCGGCGCATACCGCGGCGACAGCTTGGCCTGCGCCTGACGCCAGAACTCGCGCAGCAACGGCAGCAGCTCGTCCCAGCTCATCGGCTGGTAATCACGGCCATCGCGTGCAGCGGCGATCTGCAGGGCCAGGTCCGGGCGCGACACCAGGCCGCGACCGAGCATGATGTCCTCGGCGCCACTCACTTCACGGCAGCGTCGCCAGTCGTCAACGGTCCAGATCTCACCATTGGCGAATACCGGCACCTTGACCACGTCCTGCACCCGCGCCACCCACTCCCAGTGGGCCGGCGGCTTGTAGCCCTCGACCTTGGTCCGCGCATGCACCACCAGGTGCGCCGAGCCGCCTTCGGCCAACGCCGTGGCGCACTCCAGCGCGCCATCCGGGCTGTCGAAGCCCAGGCGCATCTTGGAGGTCACCGGAATATGCGCCGGCACGGCGCGGCGTACCTCGCGCACGATGGCATGCAGCAACTCCGGCTCCTTGAGCAGCACCGCCCCGCCACGCGACTTGTTGACGGTCTTGGCCGGGCAACCGAAGTTCAGGTCGATCACCGGCGCCCCCAGCTCGCAGGCCAGCGCCGCGTTCTCGGCCAGGCACACCGGGTCCGAGCCGAGCAGTTGCACGCGCATCGGCACGCCGGCCGCAGTGCGCGCCCCTTGGCGCAGTTCCGGGGCCAGCTTGTCGAACGAGGATTCCGGCAACAGGCGGTCGCAGACGCGGATGAACTCGGTGACGCACCAATCGATGCCACCCACCCGGGTCAGGACGTCGCGCAGGATGTTGTCGACCAGCCCCTCCATCGGGGCCAGGGCAATTTGCATGTGAGGGTCTCGGGGCGCAAAAGGCGGCAGTCTAGCAAAAATCCGCCGCTTTTCAGTTGCCGATCAGCGCCGCGCCATAGCCGTCGAGGAACTCCGCCGGCATGCGCCTGGGTTTGCCGGTGGACAGCTCGATGCAGGCGAAGGTGGTGTGCGCGCGCAACAGGGTGACGCCGTCGCTCGGGCGCTTGAGCTGGAAACGCCGGGTCATGCGCAGGCGCTGGTCCCAGTCGACGATCCAGGTAGCCAGTTGCAGCTCGTCATCTTCGTAGGCGGCAGCGAGGTAGTCGATCTCGTGGCGCACCACGGCCATGGCCCGGTCCAGGCGACGGTACTCGGCCAGGTCCAGCCCCAGGCGCTGGGAATGGCGCCAGGCGCAGCGCTCGAGCCAAGTGACGTAGACCGCATTGTTGGCGTGGCCGAGGCCGTCGATGTCCTCATTGCCGACGCGAAGGTCGATGGTGAATGGTGCCGCCAGATCCCAGCTCATGCCCGCTCCTGGTTGTTCGTGAACGGGCAGAGTGTAACGGATGCTCAGGCGCTTTGTCGGGCGCGCTCATTGGTGCGCGCCAGCAGTTCGAGTACCGCCTCGCCCAGCCGCGGGTCGGCCAGCACGCGCACGTGGCCACCCTCTTCGAGCAACAGCAGGCGGCTGTCGAACCAGGCCTTGTGAATGACCTGCGATTCACCGGCTGGCACCAGCACATCATCACTGGCATGCACCACCAGGCCCGGCAGGTCCAGTTGATAAGCGGTGACATCCAGACGCGCAATCTGCACGCCGATATCACGCTCGACCTGGCGAATGAAGGCCGCCCTGGCCCGCGCCGGCAACCCCAGGTTCCGGGCGAAGCCGCGCATCACCCCCAGCAATTGGGCTGGCGCGGCAATACTCACGGCTGCTTCGGCACGCAACCCCCACTGCAGGGCCAGCATCACGCTGGCGCCCCCCATGGAATGACCAATCACCGCGCGCAGCGGCGGCAACTCGGCCGCAGCCTCCAGCAAGGCGCGGGCGAACAGCACCACATGGGCCTGATGCCCTGGCGAGCGCCCATGGCCCGGGCCTTCCAGCGACACCACGGTATGGCCGGCGGCGACCAGGGTTTCGATCAGTGCGGCGAACTGGGTAGGCCGCCCTTCCCAACCGTGCATCAGCAACACAGTCGGCCCTTGCCCCCAACGCAGCGCCGACAGCCCGAAGCGCAGGGTGATGCGTTCGGCGCGAGCCAGTAGCGGCAGTTCCCATTCCCTCGGTGGCAGGGTGCGTGGGCTCATGAAGGCGCGGCGCATCTTGCCGGCGACGTGTTCAGGGGCCAGGTGGCCGAGGGTGCCGTTGACGCCACGAATCCAGCTCAGGGTACTCATCGCCATGCTCCAGGAATGAATGTGCTCAGATCACCGCCGATTTGGCGGCACGCAGGATGCGATCGGACAGTTCGCCAGTGCCCAGGGCTCGCGCCACGGCCAGGCCACCCACCATCAGGGCGAAATCGGCCAGGGCCTTGTCCATGTCTTCGGGGCGGTCGACCATCTGCGCAGTCATCAGCTCGATGTGCTCGACCAGCACTTCACGGAAAGCCTCTGGCAGGCGCTGCATTTCGCCGAGTGCATTGGGCAGCGGGCAGGCCGCCACTTCTGCGTCACGGTGCTTGCGCGAAAGATAGAAAGCGGCAACCAGCGCGCGACGGCCAGCACCGTCCAGGTTCGGGTCGACCCCGGCGAGCAGGGCCCGGCGCTCGGCCAGCAGCTGGCTGAAGGCCTCCAGCATGAGCTCATCCTTGCTGTCGAAATGGGCGTAGAAGCCACCCACGGTCAGCCCGGCGGCGCCCATGACCTGGCTCACACTGGGTTCGGCCGGCCCGTGCTGGATCAACGCGCCACGCGCCGCTTCAAGAATGCGTTCGCGTGTCTTGCTCTTCTTGTCGCTCATGGCTCACCTCAAAATATTATGATAGACATATTATGCTTATCATATTTCAAGGCAAGCAAAATCTGCGGCGAGCGACCGACCGACAGCGAATTTTCAGGGAGCAGAAAAAACAAAAGGCCCATTCAATAATCGAATGAGCCTTATAAGTCCCGCAAAACGCGGGTAAAAAATGGCGTCCCCTAGGGGACTCGAACCCCTGTTACCGCCGTGAAAGGGCGGTGTCCTAGGCCACTAGACGAAGGGGACGTAACCTTCGTGCCGATCCGTTTTCACGAATCGCGGCGAATTGGTGGAGCTAAGCGGGATCGAACCGCTGACCTCCTGCATGCCATGCAGGCGCTCTCCCAGCTGAGCTATAGCCCCGAGTAAAACAAAAGGCTCACGCAAAAATGATGAGCCTTTCAACTCCCGCAAAACGCGGGCAAAAGTGGCGTCCCCTAGGGGACTCGAACCCCTGTTACCGCCGTGAAAGGGCGGTGTCCTAGGCCACTAGACGAAGGGGACGTAACCTTCGTGCCGGTCCGTTTTCACGAACCGCGGCAAAATTGGTGGAGCTAAGCGGGATCGAACCGCTGACCTCCTGCATGCCATGCAGGCGCTCTCCCAGCTGAGCTATAGCCCCGGATTTCTAGCCTCTCGGCCCAGCGACATATTTAAACATCGCTTGTGCAAAACTGGCGTCCCCTAGGGGACTCGAACCCCTGTTACCGCCGTGAAAGGGCGGTGTCCTAGGCCACTAGACGAAGGGGACGAACCTTCTTACCTTCAAGACCCGGTTGCTGGACCCGGTCTTGCTTACCGGCGTTGCCGTTAAGCGGAATTTGGTGGAGCTAAGCGGGATCGAACCGCTGACCTCCTGCATGCCATGCAGGCGCTCTCCCAGCTGAGCTATAGCCCCACAATGTCGCTCTGAACCGAAGCGCTGGCTGGGTGCCTGGCGTTTCGTTTTCGTTCATCGCTGTGGACGGGGCGCATATTAAGTTCCGATTGCAGGGCTGTCAAACGAATTTTTGAAATTATTCAAAAATTTTTTCACAGATAACAATCACTTACCGCCCTGCCCTGCTCTTCGATGCAAACAAAGTCCCGTGGGAGCGGGCTTGCCCCGCGATCGTGATGGCGAATGCAACATCGCAATCGCGGCGCAAGCCCGCTCCCACAAAAGCAAAAGCCGCTATCAGGCGATATTCGCCAGCAGCTTCTCCCATTCCTTGTTTTCCTTCTTCGACACGCCGCCCAGCAGGTCGATGGCCTGGCGCAGACGGTAGCGGGTCAGGTCAGGGCCGAGGATTTCCATGGCGTCGAGCACCGACACCGAGCTGGCCTGGCCAGTGATGGCGGCGAACATCAGTGGCATGGCATCGCGCAACTTGAGCTCCAACGACTCGACCACCGCCTGGATGCAGCCGGTGATGCGCTCTTTCTCCCACTGGCGCAGGCTTTCCAGCTTCCACAGGATCAGCTGCATCACCTGGCGCACCTGGTCGGCCGACAGTTTCTTGCTCTCGAACAGCTTGGCGTCGAGCTTCAATGCGCCTTCGAAGAAGAAGCCACCCAGCGGAGCAACCTGGCTGAAGGTTTCAACCCGGCCCTGCACGTGCGGGGCAATCTTCATCATGTAGTCGCTGTTGAAGGCCCACTTCTGCACGCGCGCGGCGAACTCTTCCACCGGCAGCTCACGCAGCCACTGACCATTGAGCCAGGACAGCTTCTCGATGTCGAAGATCGGGCCGCCCAGCGAGATGCGCGACAGGTCGAAGTGCTCGACCATCTCCGCCAGCGAGAACTTCTCACGCTCGTCCGGCATCGACCAGCCCATGCGGCCCAGGTAGTTGAGCATCGCTTCGGGCATGAAGCCCATGCGCTCGTAGAAGGTGACCGAGGTCGGGTTCTTGCGCTTGGACAGCTTGCTCTTGTCCGGGTTGCGCAGCAGCGGCATGTAGCACAGCTTGGGCTGCTCCCAGCCGAAGTACTCGTACAGCTTGATCAGCTTGGGCGCCGAGGGCAGCCACTCTTCACCACGCAGCACATGGGTGATGCCCATCAGGTGATCGTCGACCACGTTGGCCAGGAAGTACGTCGGCAGACCGTCGTTCTTCATCAGCACCTGCATGTCCATGCGGTCCCACGGGATCTCGACATCGCCACGCAGCATGTCCGGCACCACGCAGATGCCTTCGCTCGGCACCTTCATGCGGATCACGTGCGGCTCGCCGGCCGCCAGGCGGCGCTGCACTTCCTCATCGCTCAGCAGCAGGGCGCGGCCGTCGTAGCGCGGGGTCTCGCCGCGGGCCATCTGCTCGGCACGCATCTGCTCCAGCTCTTCGGCGGTGCAGAAGCAGTAGAAGGCGTGGCCGGCATCGACCAGCTCCTTGGCGTACTTGGCGTAGATCTCGCCACGCTCGCTCTGCCGGTACGGGCCGTGCGGGCCGCCGACGTCCGGGCCTTCGTTCCATTCGATGCCGAGCCAGCGCAGGGCGTCGAAGATCTGCTGTTCCGACTCGCGGGTGGAGCGCAGCTGGTCGGTGTCTTCGATACGCAGGATGAACTCACCGCCGTGCTGCTTGGCAAAGCAGTAGTTGAACAGGGCGATGTAGGCAGTGCCGACATGGGGGTCGCCAGTGGGCGATGGCGCGATACGCGTGCGAACGGTGGTCATGGAGAGTCTCGAACGAAGATTCAAACAAAGGCGGGATGTTAGCAGGGAGCGGGCACTGGGCTCCAGCAATGGCGCTATCGTCACTTGTGACGGTGGCGGTTGCGGTTGTTAAATTTGCTTACACTTCTGGAACCATAGTCCTCATGCCCGCCCAACTCAAACGTCGCCTGCTGATCTTCATCACCCTGGTCGCGCTGATCGCCCTCGCCTTCCTCGCCCACTGGTATTTCAAGGGGCGCTTCTTCGAGAGCACCGACAACGCCTATGTACAGGGCGAGATCACCCGCGTATCCAGCCAGCTCGGCGCGCGCATCGATGAAGTGAGGGTGGAAGACAACCAGCACGTCAACAAGGGCGACCTGCTGGTACGCCTTGAAGTCGCCGACTTCGAACTGGCCGTGGCCCGCGCCCGAGCCACGCTGGCCACTCGCGAAGCGGAACTGGTGCAGGCGCAGAGCCGGCTCGCCCAGCAAGGCAGCCTGATTGCCGCCGGCCAGGCCCAGGTGGCCGCCAACCAGGCCAGCTTCGACCGTTCGCAGCTCGACCTTAACCGCGCCCAGGCCCTGCGCAAGCCCGGCTTCGTTTCCGAAGAGCGCGTCACCACCCTCTCGGCAGAGAGCCATGTGGCCCGTTCCCAGGTGGACAAGGCCCAGGCCGACCTCAAGGGCCAGCGCCAGCAGGTCGATGCCCTGAGCGCCGAGCTCAAGCGCCTCGATGCGCAGATTGCCAATGCCCGCGCCGACCTGGCACAGGCCGAGATCAACCTGACCCGCTGCGAGATCCACGCGCCGATCAGCGGCACCATCGGCCAGCGCAGCGCGCGCAACGGCCAGGTGGTGCAGGCCGGCGCCTACCTGCTGTCGATCGTTCCGGACCAGGACATCTGGGTGCAGGCCAACTTCAAGGAAACCCAGATCGGCAAGATGCACCCCGGCCAGCGTGCCGAACTGCTGTTCGACAGCTACCCCGACACCCCGATCGAAGGCCGCGTCGACAGCCTGTTCGCCGCGTCCGGGGCACAGTTCAGCCTGCTGCCGCCGGACAACGCCACCGGCAACTTCACCAAGGTGGTGCAGCGCATCCCGGTCAAGCTGACCTTCGCCGCCGACAACCCGCTGCATGGCCGCATCCGCCCGGGTATGTCGGTGACGGCCACCGTCGACCTGCGCAGCCAGGACGACAGCCGCGATGGCCGGTGACCAACTGCTGCGACCCAGCGCAGAGCCCACCCGGCGTGACTGGATCGCCGTGATGAGCGTGATGCTCGGCGCCTTCATGGCGGTGCTGGACATCCAGATCACCAACTCTTCGCTCAAGGACATCCAGGGCGCGCTGTCGGCCACCCTCGAGGAAGGCTCGTGGATTTCCACCTCCTACCTGGTGGCCGAGATCATCATGATCCCGCTGACCGCCTGGCTGGTGCAGCTGCTGTCGGCCCGGCGCCTTGCAGTATGGGTGTCGTTGGGTTTCCTGGCCTCGTCGCTGCTGTGCTCGATGGCCTGGAACCTTGAGAGCATGATCGTGTTCCGCGCCCTGCAGGGCTTCACCGGTGGAGCATTGATCCCGCTGGCGTTCACCCTGACGCTGATCAAGTTGCCGGAACACCACCGCGCCAAGGGCATGGCCATGTTCGCCATGACCGCCACTTTCGCCCCGTCGATCGGCCCGACCCTGGGTGGCTGGCTGACCGAGAACTGGGGTTGGGAATACATCTTCTACATCAACATCCCGCCAGGGCTGCTGATGATTGCCGGGCTGATGTACGGACTGGAAAAGAAAGAAGCCCACTGGGAGCTGCTGAAAAGCACCGACTACGCCGGCATCGTAAGCCTCGGCCTCGGCCTGGGCTGCCTGCAGGTGTTCCTTGAAGAAGGCCATCGCAAGGACTGGCTGGAATCCAGCCTGATCGTCAGCCTGGGCAGTGTCGCCCTGGTCAGCCTGATCCTGTTCGTGATCTTGCAGCTGTCCCGCCCGCACCCGCTGATCAACCTGCGCATCCTCGGCAACCGCAACTTCGGGTTATCCAGCATCGCCAGCCTGGGCATGGGTGTGGGGCTGTACGGTTCGATCTACCTGCTGCCGCTGTATCTGGCACAGATCCAGGGCTACAACGCCCTGCAGATCGGCGAGGTGATCATGTGGATGGGGGTGCCGCAGCTGTTCCTGATTCCACTGGTGCCGCTGCTGATGAAGGTGATTTCGCCGAAGGTGCTGTGCGCCCTGGGCTTTTGCCTGTTCGGTGTGGCCAGTTTCAGTTCGGGGGTGCTCAACCCGGACTTCGCCGGGCCGCAGTTCAACCAGATCCAGGTGATCCGCGCCCTTGGCCAGCCGATGATCATGGTGACCATCTCGCTGATCGCCACCGCCTACATCCAACCCCAGGATGCGGGGTCGGCGTCGAGCCTGTTCAATATCCTGCGCAACCTCGGCGGGGCGATCGGCATCGCCTTGCTGGCAACGCTACTGGATGCGCGGGCGAAGGTGTATTTCGACTATTTGCGTGAGGCGGTGGTGCCGAACAATCCACAGGTGGCAGAGCGCCTGGCGCAGTTGACCGAACGACTGGGCAACGACACCGCAGCGCTGGGCAAGCTCAGTGAGATCACCCACCAGCAGGCGATGATCATGGCCTACAACGATGCCTTCCACTTCGTCGGGATCGGTTTGGCGGTGAGCATGCTGGCGGTGTTGTTGACGCGCAAGTTGCCACAGGGGTTGAAGGCAGGGGAAGCGCATTGAACCCATCGCGGGGCAAGCCCGCTCCCACGCCGGTTGTGGGAGCGGGCTTGCCCCGCGATGGGCTTGGCCTTCAACTTGCGATCAGGCGCTCGCGCAGCTTGCCGATCTCGTCGCGCAACTGCGCGGCGGCCTCGAACTCCAGGTCGCGGGCGAACTGGAACATCTTCTCTTCCAGCTGCTTGATGCGCTTGGTGATCTCGGCCGGGGTCTGCAACTCGACTTCGTAACGCCCGGCTTCCTCCGCCGCCTTGGCCATGCCCTTACGCTTCTTGCTGCGCGCACCGGGCACGGTGGCACCTTCCATGATGTCGGTGATGTCCTTGACCACACCCTTGGGCACGATGCCGTTGGCTTCGTTGAACGCCACCTGCTTGGCCCGGCGCCGCTCGGTCTCGTCGATGGCGCGCTGCATGGAGCCGGTGATGTTGTCGGCGTACAGGATCGCCTTGCCATTGAGGTTGCGCGCCGCACGGCCAATGGTCTGGATCAGCGAGCGCTCGGAACGCAGGAAGCCTTCCTTGTCGGCATCGAGGATGGCCACCAGCGACACTTCCGGCATGTCCAGGCCTTCGCGCAGCAGGTTGATGCCCACCAATACGTCGAAGGTGCCCAGGCGCAGGTCGCGGATGATCTCCACCCGCTCGACGGTGTCGATGTCCGAGTGCAGGTAGCGCACCCGCACATCGTGATCGGCCAGGTAGTCGGTGAGGTCTTCGGCCATGCGCTTGGTCAGGGTGGTGGCCAGTACCCGCTCGCCCAGGGCGACGCGCTTGCCAATTTCCGACAGCAGGTCGTCGACCTGGGTAAGCGCCGGGCGCACCTCGACCTGCGGGTCGACCAGCCCGGTGGGGCGCACCACCTGCTCGACCACGCGCCCGGCATGCTCGGCTTCGTAAGGGCCGGGCGTTGCGGAAACGAAGATGGTCTGCGGGCTGACCGCCTCCCACTCGTCGAAGCGCATGGGGCGGTTGTCCAGTGCCGATGGCATGCGGAAGCCGTACTCCACCAGCGTTTCCTTGCGCGAGCGGTCGCCTTTGTACATGGCGCCGACCTGGGGTACGGAAACGTGGGACTCGTCGATCACCAGCAGCGCATCCGCCGGCAGGTAGTCGTACAGCGTGGGTGGCGGCGCACCGGCCGGGCGCCCGGAAAGGTAGCGCGAGTAGTTTTCGATGCCGTTGCAGTAACCCAGTTCGAGGATCATCTCCAGGTCGAAGCGGGTGCGCTGCTCCAGGCGCTGGGCCTCGACCAGCTTGTTGTGCTTGTGCAGGTACTCCAGGCGCTCCTTGAGCTCTTCCTTGATGCCCTCCACCGCTTCGAGCAGCGTTTCGCGCGGCGTGACGTAGTGCGACTTGGGGTAGAAGGTGAAACGCGGCAGCTTGCGGATCACCTCGCCGGTCAGCGGGTCGAAGGCGGCGATGTTCTCGACCTCGTCATCGAACAGTTCGATGCGGATGGCCTCCAGGTCCGATTCGGCCGGGAACACGTCGATCACATCGCCGCGCACACGGAAGGTGGCGCGGGCGAAGTCCATCTCGTTGCGGGTGTACTGCAATTCGGTCAGGCGGCGCAGCAACGCCCGCTGGTCGAGCTGGTCGCCACGGTCGACGTGCAGGACCATCTTCAGGTACGCCTCGGGGCTGCCCAGGCCATAGATGCACGACACGGTGGTGACGATGATCGCGTCGCGCCGCTCCAGCAACGCCTTGGTCGCCGACAGGCGCATCTGCTCGATATGGTCGTTGATCGAGGCGTCCTTCTCGATGAAGGTGTCCGACGACGGCACGTAGGCTTCGGGCTGGTAGTAGTCGTAGTAGGAGACGAAGTACTCGACCGCGTTGTTCGGGAAGAACGCCTTGAACTCGCCGTAAAGCTGCGCCGCCAGGGTCTTGTTGGGCGCCAGCACCAGGGTCGGGCGCTGCACCTGCTGGATGACGTTGGCGATGCTGAAGGTCTTGCCCGAGCCGGTCACACCCAGCAGCGTCTGGTGCGAAAGGCCGGCCTCGATGCCCTCGACCATCTGGCGGATGGCCTCGGGCTGGTCGCCGGCCGGCTGAAATCGGGTGACGAGCTGGAACTCGGACATGACGGACCTCGTGAATGTCGCGGCAACTGTAAATTTAGCCAGTAGTCTATACGCAAAATGCGCGCGCCGGGCGCGGCTTTCAAGCCCGGCCAAGCAGCACTCCTGGCAATGGACCGGGCAATTCGACCAATGGTCGAAAAATATTTGCGCAAACACCCGCAAAAGCTGCGCCAGACTGTCGCAGTGACCGGTCGGTATCACTATACTGACTCCCCGTTTGTGCACCGCTTCAGTGCATTCGGCTGGAGCGTGGCAACCCCTATCACTCTCCTATCCGAGCCAAGGTAACAATGAGCCTGTTTTCCGCTGTCGAGCTGGCACCCCGCGACCCTATCCTGGGCCTCAACGAAGCATTCAACGCCGACCCACGTACCGACAAGGTCAACCTGGGCGTAGGCGTCTACTGCAATGAGGAAGGCCGCATTCCGCTGCTGCGCGCAGTGATCGAAGCCGAAACCACCCGTGCCGCCCAGCACGCGTCCCGTGGCTACCTGCCGATCGACGGCATCGCCCAGTACGACCAGGCCGTGCAGAAGCTGATTTTTGGCGCCCAATCGCCGCTGCTGGCCGCCGGCCGTGTAGTGACCGTGCAGGCCGTTGGCGGTACCGGCGCGCTGAAGATCGGTGCCGACTTCCTCAAGCGCCTGGCGCCGGGCGCCGTGGTCGCCATCAGCGACCCGAGCTGGGAAAACCACCGCGCACTGTTCGAAACCGCAGGCTTCCCGGTTCAGAACTACCGTTACTACGATGCCGCCAGCAACGACGTCAACCGCGCCGGCATGCTCGAAGACCTGAACAGCCTGCCGTCGGGCTCGATCATCGTGCTGCACGCCTGCTGCCACAACCCGACCGGCGTCGACCTGTCGCTGGACGACTGGAAGAACGTGCTGGAAGTGGTCAAGGCCAAGGGCCACGTGCCGTTCCTCGACATGGCCTACCAGGGCTTTGGTGACGGCATCGCCGAAGACGCCTTCGCCGTGCGCCTGTTCGCCGAGTCGGGCCTGGAGTTCTTCGTCTCCAGCTCGTTCTCCAAGTCGTTCTCGCTGTACGGCGAGCGCGTCGGCGCGCTGTCGATCGTCACCGCTTCGAAAGACGAGAGCACCCGCGTGCTGTCGCAGGTCAAGCGCGTGATCCGCACCACCTACTCCAACCCGCCTACCCATGGTGCGACCATCGTCGCCACCGTGCTGAACAGCCCTGAGCTGTGCCAGATGTGGGAAGCGGAACTGGCCGAGATGCGCACCCGCATCCATGGCATGCGCAAGCAGATGGTCGAGTTGCTGGCCGAGTACGGTGCCAAGCGCGACTTCAGCTTCGTTGGTCGCCAGGCCGGCATGTTCTCCTACTCCGGCCTGACCGTGGAGCAAGTGGCACGCCTGAAGAACGAGTTCGGCATCTATGCCCTGGACACCGGCCGCATCGCTGTTGCAGCCCTGAACCAGAGCAACATCCACGTGGTCACCAAGGCCATCGTAGAAGTACTGTAACTCCTTGATTGCCAAGGGGAAGCTTGACTTCCCCCTGGCAACCGGTAAGATACGCCGAAATTCCGCGATAGCTCAGTCGGTAGAGCAAATGACTGTTAATCATTGGGTCCCTGGTTCGAGTCCAGGTCGCGGAGCCAAACAGCGTTGCAAAGATTGTCTCCACAGTCTTTGAACACCCGAAGAACCCGCCTCCTGGCGGGTTTTTTCGTTTTGGCGTGTAGCTGCCTGCAATCGTGTGAACGCTCCTGATGGCCGGCCCAATTCAGCTTGCCTGTGGCAACGCCTGCACTGCCTCGCCAACCAGGCAGGCACTGCAGGTTCTTTTGCCCACGCCCCTTGTTTTCCAATTGCCCTGAACTATCGTCTGCATGCGCATCCGGCGCCTCAACGACAGGGAGTCAATATGGACACCAAGCAGACCGCCCAAAATGCCCAGCAAGCGGTGGAACTCGTTGCCAACCAGGCCATTCTGGCCAGCCAACAAGGCACCTTCGCAGTTGGTGGCTGCATCATCGACAACGCCACCGGCAACGTGCTCGCCGCCCTGCACAACAATGTGCTGATGCCCTACCCCGGCAGTGCCGCACAACCGCCGTTCCTGCCCCACGACCCGACCGCCCACGGCGAACGACAGCTGGTGGACTGGTACTTCGCCAACCGCGAACGCCTGGGCCTGCCAGCGCCGGAAAAGCTGACCGTGGTGACCACCCTCGACCCCTGCGCCATGTGCGCCGGCTCGCTGCTGACTGCCGGCTTCAACGTGGCGGTCAGCGCCATCGACACTTATGCGGGGATCAACTTCAACAGCCAGTTCGATTTCCCCAGCCTGCCACCTGCCGTACGCCAGAAGGCGCAGGCCAGTTGGGGCTACTATGCGGTTGCCGCGCCGATCAACCGCCCCTATCAGGGCGCAGGCAGCGGGCCGGTCTATGCCGGCTGCGGTATCGATGCCGCAGCCTTCAGCCTCACCGGTTCGATCTTCGACGCCAGCGTGTCCAATGTGCGTGACGCCAGCAACAACAGTGGCCTGCCACCTGACCAGTTGCGCAACCCGAGCTCGCTGCCCGCCGACAGCAAAGTCCGCCAGGCCCTGGCCGCTCTGAGTCCCTGGAGCCTCAGGGTCAGCAGCGCCAACCCGCGCATGCCCGGGCAGGAACTGGCCCGCCCACTGATCGAAACCGCCCGGCAGGCCGACACCGTGAACGCCGTGGCCTTGCTCGACCCGTTCGGCAACCTGTTGGCTTGCCTGGGGGGCGTGGAGAAGCAGTCGCCAATCCGCACCGCGTTCATGGAGACCACGCGTGGCTATGCCGAACTGCGCTGGAAACTGATGAACGACAACGACCCTGCTGTACGCGCCCAGGCCAAGCAATGCCTCACGCACCCCAAATACGGCACCTTCGTGTTCCTGTATATCCCTGACCCGGCGACCAGCCAGGCGGTGATGACCTTTGGCGCCTACGGCTCAACCATGGAAGGGCCGGTACCGCAGTCATTCCCCTCCAACTTGCAGTATGTGCTACTGCCTGCCGGCGTCAGCGCCCAGGCCGTGGCGCAACTGGCGCAGAACCTGCCGCCCTTCTATACCCAGAGCGTCCAGGTGGCACCCTGCCAAGTGCTGGACACGGCCCTGATCAGCGCCGTGCAGCGCGAGCTGTAGCCACGACGCCCTGCCGGGCGACTCATTGGGACAGGGGTTCGGTCACTGGCCGCCCCTCGTCCACCAGGCTCCACACCAGCAGCTTGGCCGGCGCGGTCTTGCTGGCGTTGCTCGATACACTGTGCACGGTGCCGGGCGCTTCGTACCAGAACTCGCCGGCCTTGTAGGTTTTCTGCGGCTCGTCGTTGAGCTTCGAGACGACCGCGCCTTCCAATACATAAGCCATGACCGCGCCTGGGTGCTGATGGGCGGGCGATGCCTGGCCCGGCGCATAGCTGACGGTGAGCATCACCGCTTTCTTGCCCGGGGCATTAGTGGGCAATTGCTCCTGAAGAATCTTCACCTGGTCGGGATGCTGCGCGTCACCATGGGCCCAGGCAGGCACGTTGGCGCCCAACAAGCCGAGGGCGACAAACACGCTGAGGGAAAGACGGGTAATGCTCATGAACGGAATCTCCTGATTAGCTGTGGCCCTCAGGTTATGCCCCGCCCGCTACAGGAGAAACGGCCAATCCGCGGAAAAAGCGGGAGGCCGATTTTCGCTCAGGCGTCGCGCCCGATCGGGTAGAACTGGCCATGGCTCCAAACCCCGAGCCACTGCTCACCCTCGATGGTCTGTGGCACCGCCAGCTCCACCAACTGGTAGAACACGTTGCGGTGAATCAGCGCCTCGAGGTTGCCACGCATGAGCACATAGGGCGCAGGCTCCTGGGTAATCGGATCGATCACCACCCGCAGCGGGTTGGCCGGCCCGGCTTCGACCTGGTCGTCGACGTTGCTGGTGAAGCGCAGCACCTGCTGCTCTCCACTCCCCTGCACATCCAGCAGCACCGCAACAAAGGGCGCGTCGTCAACGCGAATACCGACTTTTTCCACCGGCGTGACCAGGAAGTAGTCGTCGCCATCGCGGCGAATGATGGTGGAAAACAGCCGGACCATCGGTTTGCGCCCGATCGGCGTGCCCAGGTAGTACCAGGTGCCGTCACGGGCGATGCGCATGTCGATGTCGCCGCAAAAATCCGGGTTCCACAGATGCACCGGCGGCAGCCCCTTGTGTGCGGGGATCTGCGCCAGGAGATCGTTGGCCTTGCCGGAGTCGGTCATATCACGCTCGCTTACTTGCTCATGCCCAGGAGGCTACGAGCGTACTCGCGCATGGGCGCGGCAAGCAAATCCTGCGGCGAATTGTCGTGGAACGTCAACAAACCGCCACGGCTCTTGATGCGCGCGGTATCGATCAGGTAGCGGGTGCTGGTCTCGATCAACATCATCTGCACCACGCCAGTGTCCCAGCCCAGGCGGTCGATGGCCTGTTCGTCATACCATTCATCGCCATTGCCGATACGGTCATCGGTGCGGGCGAAGCGGGTGTACAGTACGTAATCGGCGCCGACCGAACGGGCTTCGGCGATTGCGTCTTCCAGGCCGAGCGGGCCCTGGGCACGGCGCACCAGCGGGAAATATTCGATGAAACTCTTGAACGCTTCCTCGGCCACGGCGTTCTGGCGCGGCTGTGGCCCCTTGCCCGGCGGCATGAACGCACCCTGGCCAATGAAGATGAACGAATCGGGTTGCAGGCGGATGGACAGGGTACGGGTGGTGTTGCTGTGATCCAGCAGGCCCACATCGCTCATCTGATCACGGACCTCTTCCCCCATGTCGCTGACTTTCATGCAACCGCCCAACGCCATCAGCGCCAGCAGCAAGACCAGGCTACGCATCTTTCCTCCAGAGGCCGGTGACGAAAAACCGGCGAATAGCCGCCAGATGCAGCTTTTGCGCCAGAGTCAGCCGCCGATCACCTTCATCACCATCACATCGCCGGAGAACGCCTGGTCCTGCTTGTCCGCCAGTGCCTTCACCAGCAAGCGCTGCAACGCTGGCAGGGCCTGGTGACGCGGCTTGTCCAGCAGGTCGCCGACAAAGTGACGGTTGCTTGAGGACAAGCATCCATGCAACCAGCCGGTGGACGACAAGCGCAGCCGCGAGCAGGCGCGACAGAACGGTACGCTCTCGTTGGCGATCACCCCGAAGTGTCCTTTGCCGGGTATGCGGTAACGCAGCGCGGTTGCATCCACCGGGCGCTGCGCCTGCTCGAACTCATGGGCTTCGCCGATCAGCTCGAGCAGTTGCTCAAGCCCCACGAACTGCTGCAGGAAGGCATTGCGGTCACGGGCCAGGTGGCCCATGCGCATCAGCTCGATGAAGCGCAGCTCGTAGCCCTGCTGCAGGCAGTAGTCGAGCAGCGGCAATACCTGATCGAGGTTTTGCCCACGCATGGGCACCATGTTGACCTTGATCGCCATGCCGGCAGCGCTGGCCTGGGCCATGCCGTCGAGCACACTGGCCAGATCGCCGCCACGGGCGATGCGGCGGAAGGCCAGAGGGTCCAAGGTATCGAGGGAAACATTGAGCCTGCGGATGCCGGCAGCACGCAGCAGTGGCAGTTTGCGGGCAAGCAGTTGGCCATTGGTGGTGAGGCTGATGTCTTCCAGCCCGAGCCCGGCCACCGCCGTCAGGAAGCCCTCGAGCCGCGGGCTGACCAGCGGCTCGCCGCCCGTGATGCGCAAGCGCTCGACACCCGCGGCCTCGACCAGATAGGCCACGCCGCGCCCCAGCGCCTCGGCCCCCAACTCGTCCTGCGCCGCCACCAGGCGCTTGCCATCGGGCACGCAGTAGGTGCAGGCGTAGTTGCAAGCTGCAGTCAGGCTGACGCGCAGGTTGCGAAAGCGCCTGCCTTGACGATCGACGATCATGGGTGACTCCGGCATGGAAGAAACGGACCGGCGAAACCTGACTCATAAATCAGGTTTTTGCAAGTCTTCCTGTCGAAGGCAGAATCGCGCGATGCTCACCAAAGGCCGGCAAGCACCGCTCGGGCCGCTTCAGTTCGCGGTTTCTGGGTCGCGCTTGCGCTTGTTGCCCATGCGCACGCCGATGTCCATGAGGAACTGGAAGAAGCCTTCCTGATCTTCCAGCACGTTGCTCCAGAACGGCGAGTGGTACAGCGCCACCGCACCGTGGACCAGCGCCCACGCCGCGCAATAGTGGAAGTACGGCGGCACGTCCTCGAGTTTGCCTTCGCTGATGCGGCCCTTGATCAGCTGCGTCAGGCGGTCGAAGTTGGAGGCACGGATGCTGTGCAACTGCTCGACCATTTCCGGCACCTGGTTGCCCTTGACCACCTTCTCTTCCAGGCGATCGAACAACCGGTAGCGCTGCGGGTCGCGCATGCGGAACTCGAAGTAGGCGCGCGACAGCGCCTCTTTGTCACGGTCGACGTCAGCGGAATGCAGCAGCTCGTTCAGGTCACGCTCATAGTCGAGCATCAGGCGCAGGTAGATCTCCGCCTTGGACTTGAAGTGCTTGTAGATCGTGCCTTTGCCGATGCCCACGGCGTCGGCGATCATCTCGACGGTGACACTGTCTTCACCCTGTTCGAGAAACAGCTTGAGCGCCGTATCGAGGATTTCCTGCTCGCGGCGGCGAAATTCACGGACCTTACGAGGTTCTTTGTGCATAGGTAGGACTAGGATGACAATCGAAGCGGATTATTATGCCTAACTGGCGGTAAATTGCACGGATCTTCCAAGCATGTCTGTGTTTCTTGATGAGTTCGAGCAGGCTCCGGGCCTGTGTTACCTGAACCACGCGGCCATCGCTCCGTGGCCGCGCCGGGCCACTGAGGCCGTGGCGCGCTTCGCCCGTGACAACCTGCAGCGCGGCGCCAGCGACTACCCGGCCTGGCTGGCCACCGAACGGCGCCTGCGCGAACGCCTGGCGCGCCTGCTCAACGCACCGAGCACAGGCGACATCGCCTTGGTCGGCAACACCTCGCAAGCCCTGTCATTGGTGGCGTTCGGCCTCGACTGGCAAGCTGGCGACCAGGTGATCATCAGCGACGAAGAATTCCCCTCCAACCGCGTGGTCTGGCAGGCACTGGCGGATCAAGGCGTCGCTGTGATCGAGACCAACCTGGCCGGGGATGACCCAGAGGCCGCACTGCTCCAGGCCTGCGGCCCGCGCGCCCGGCTGCTGGCGGTCAGTGCCGTGCAGTTCGCCAGCGGCCTGCGCCTGGACCTGGCCCGCCTGGGCCAGGGCTGTCGCGAACGGGGCGTGTTGTTCTGCGTCGATGCCATCCAGCAGATTGGCGCCCTGCCCTTCGACGTGCAGCACTACCAGTGCGATTTCGCCATGGCCGACGGCCACAAGTGGATGCTCGGCCCCGAGGGCCTGGGGGTGTTCTACTGCCGCAGCGCCCTGCGCCGGCAGTTGAAACTGCACGCCTACGGCTGGCATATGCTCGAACAACTGGGCGATTTCGAGCGCCGCACCTGGCAACCGGCACGCAGCGCCCGACGCTTCGAGCCGGGCAGCCCGAACATGCTCGGCACCTGTGCACTGGAGGCCAGCTTGTCGTTGCTGGAAGAGCTCGGCATGCAAGTGATTGCAGAGCAACTCGGCCATCGCGTCGAGCAACTGCACCAAGGGCTGGCGGCGATCCCGGGTGTGCAACTGCACAGCCCGGCAGAACCTGGACGCCGCGCAGGCATCGTCAATTTCACTGTGGCTGGCCGCGCCAATGCCGACATTTATCGAGCGCTGAGCACCCAGCAGGTGATCTGCGCGCTGCGCGGGCCTGGCGTGCGTTTTTCCCCACACTTCTATACCGATGAGCGCCTGATCGACGAAGCGCTGCGGCTGGTCAGGCACATCGCCATGCACTGATCGCCCAAGCGACCGTCGACGTATTCCAAATCTGTTTAAAAAACGATCAGCGAGCGCTGGCAGGGCGCCAATCCTGGCCAATACTTGAAGTGTTGGCGCGGCGCATCCCCCCCAAGTGGCGCGCCGATAAAGGTGCCCAGGGACCGCGTACCTTTGTTTTACTCCTAATGGTCTTAACCCGGATTCCCCCCCCAGAACCCGGGTTTTTTTTGCCCGGGCGCCAGCGGCGAACTGCGGATCAGGCCACCCGAGCCAGCGGGAACAAGCGCTTGAAGTTGGCGGTGGTCTGCTCGGCCAACTGCTCATAGCTGGCCCCGCGCAGCGAGGCGACATATTCGGCCACTTCCCGCACGTACTGCGGCAGGTTCGGCTTGCCGCGGTGCGGGATCGGCGCCAGGTACGGCGAATCGGTCTCCACCAGCAGGCGATCGACCGGCACCTGCCGGGCGACCTCGCGCAGGGCATCGGCGTTGCGGAAAGTCACGATGCCGGACAACGAGATGTAATAACCCAGGTCCAGCGCGGCCTTGGCCATCGGCCAATCTTCGGTGAAACAGTGCAGCACCCCGGCCTGGGGCAGGCTGGCTTCGCGCAGCAGGGCCAGGGTGTCCTCGCGGGCCGCACGGGTATGCACGATCACCGGCTTGCCAGTCTGCCGCGAAGCCTCCAGGTGCAGACGGAAGGAGGCCTGCTGCAGCTCGGCGGCTTCGGGCTCGTAGTGATAATCCAGGCCGGTCTCGCCGATGGCCACCACATGCGGGTGGGCCAGTTCGCGCAGCAGCCACTCCAGGGCCGGGGTTTCACCCGGCGCCAGATCCAGCGGATGCACCCCCACCGAACAATCGACGTCGGCGTACTGCTCGCTGAGCGCCTTGACCGCGCCGGCGTTCTCGGCGCTGACGCCGATGCACAGGAAATGCCCGACACCGCGCTCACGCGCGGCCTGCAGGGCGGCATCGAGGGAACCCTGATGGGCGCTGAGGTCAAGACGGTCGAGGTGGCAATGGGAATCTACGAGCATGGGAGCACACACATGAATGAACGGTAGGATCAGCGCATGCCCGGCAGCTGCACCCAATGGGCGAGCAAGGCTTCGAGCAGCAGCACACGGTTGAGGTTGGCCTTGCCCAGCACTTTCTGACGCTGCTCGAGGATCCACGCCTGGACCTCCAGCACCTTGGCCTGGCGGCTCTTCTGCGCCAGGTACTGCAGCACCTTGCGCATGTCGGCCAAGCCTAGCCCATCCTCGTCCTGGGTCAGCTGATAGCGCAGGATCAGGTGCGACCAGTCGCAGAACCAGTCGAACAACAACAGCAACGGCACGTTGTTCCAGGCTTCGGCCAGCTGGCTGGGCGACTGCTGCTGCTTGAGCAGCTTCTTCACACCCTCGGTGACCAGCGCGCGCTGCTCGCGCACGCCCTTCGCCTGCAGGTTGACAGCCATCAACGGCGAGCCGGCGGCCAGTGTCAGCAGCTCCTCACGCTCGTCCTCGGCGCTGTCGGCAAGGGCATCGGCCAGCCAGGCACGGCTCTGGGCCAGGCTCGGCTGCGGGCAGGTGACCTGCTGGCAACGGCTCTTGATGGTGGGCAGCAAGCGGCTGGGCTGGTGGCTGACCAACAGCAGCACGGTATCGCCGGAAGGCTCCTCAAGGCTCTTGAGCAGGGCATTGGACGCGTTGATGTTCATCGCCTCCACCGGCTCGATCAGCACAACCTTGCGCCCGCCCTGCTGGGCCGTCTGCACGATGAACGACACCAGGTCGCGAACCTGGTCGACCTTGATCGGCTTGTCGGCTTCTTCTGGCTCCAGCACGAAGTTGTCCGGATGGCTGCCGGCCTTGAGCAGCAGGCACGCCTTGCACTGCCCGCAGGCATCCAGCCCCTGGGGCGTCTGGCACAACAGCCGTGCCATCAGACGCTCGGCCAGGGCACGCTTGCCGATACCCTGGGGCCCATGCAGCAGGTAGGCGTGGGCATGCTGACTGCGCCCGGCCAGTTGCTGCCAGAGCGCCTGCTGCCAGGGGTAGGCCTCAGCCACGGCAACGCTCCAGAAGGCCCGGCAGCAGCGCATCGATCGCACGCTGCACCGCCTCCAGCGGCTGAGCGGCATCCAGCAGGCTGTAGCGCTGCGGCTGCTGGGCGGCGCGCTGCAGGTAGGCCTGGCGCACCGCCTCGAAGAAGGCCTGGCCCTCCTGCTCGAAGCGATCCAGCCGGCCACGGGCAGCAGCACGGGCCAGGCCGACTTCGACTGGCAGGTCGAAGACCAGGGTCAGGTCCGGGCGCAGCTCGCCCTGGACGAAGGATTCGAGGATGGCGATACGCTCCACCGACAAGCCACGGCCGCCGCCCTGATAGGCGTAGGTAGCGTCGGTGAAGCGATCGCAGAGCACCACGGCGCCTCGTGCCAGGGCCGGGCGGATCACTTCTGCCAGGTGCTGGGCTCGGGCAGCGAACATCAGCAGCAACTCGGTATCGGCCGCCATGGGCTCGTCGCTGGGTGCCAGCAGCAGCTCGCGGATGCGCTCGGCCAGTGGCGTGCCACCGGGTTCGCGGGTCATCACCACATCGACACCCTGCTCACGCAGGCGCGCCGCCAGGTAGTCGCGGTTGGTGCTCTTGCCCGCGCCTTCGGGGCCTTCCAGGGTGATAAACAAACCGCTCACGGGTGTTCCTTACTGTTTTTCAGGTGACGGCGCCTCGGCCGGCACGGATTCATCGGTAGGCGCGCCAGCGTCGCTTTCGGCCGGGGCTGCCTCGGCAGGGGCCTCCTGGTCGGGCGCCGACTGCTCGCCTGCCCCCGGCTGCGCCGCAGGTGCGGGGCTTGAGCGATAGTCTGCCCGCCGCTTGAGCTGGAACTCACGCACAGCGCTGTTGTGGTCGTCCAGGTCATCGGAAAACACATGGCTGCCATCGCCACGGGCGACGAAATACAGGCTGCTGCCATCGCTGGGGTTGAGCGCGGCATGGATCGCCTCGCGGCCGACCATGGCGATCGGCGTCGGCGGCAGGCCGCTGATGGTGTAGGTGTTGTAGGGCGTCGGCTCACGCAGGTCGGCCCGGGTGATCTTGCCGTTGTAGCGCTCGCCCATGCCGTAGATCACGGTCGGGTCGGTCTGCAGCATCATCCCCAGGCGCAGCCGGCGCACGAACACGCCGGCGATCTGGTTACGCTCCTGCGGGATCCCGGTTTCCTTCTCCACCAGCGAGGCCATGATCAGCGCCTGGTAGGGGTCGCGATACGGCAGGTCGGTAGTGCGCTCAGCCCACTCCTTGGCCAGCACTTCGTCCAGGCGCATGTAGGCCTGCTGCAACAGTTCGACGTCGGTCATGCCGCGCACGAAGCGGTAGGTATCCGGGAAGAAACGGCCCTCGGGGAAGACGCCGGTGTGACCGAGCTTGTCCATGACCTGCGCGTCGCTCAGGTCATCGAGGGTGTGCTTGATCTTTTCGTGCCTGGCCACTGCGGCACGCACCTGGCGGAAGGTCCAGCCCTCGACCAGGGTGAGGTTGTACTGCACCACGTCGCCGCGCTGCCAGGCATCGAACAACTGCCCCACGGTCATGCCGGGGGTCAGGCGGTATTCGCCGGTATGCAGCGGGGTGCCGGCCATGTTGAAGCGCCAGTAAAGGCGCAGCCAGAGCGCATCGTCGAGCAGCCCCTCGCCTTCCATGCGGTAGAACATGCGATTGGGCGTGGTGCCGCCAGGCACATCGAGCAGGCGCTCCTGTGCCACTTGCAGGGGCTGCTCCAGGACCGAGTTGATCTTCCAGGCAGCCCAGCCCAATGCCAGGCCGGCGAGGATCAAACCCATTTCCAGCAGCAGCAGGAATTTGCGTCTCACGAATCAGGTATCCAGTAACGTACGGGCAACGGCCTGCAGTTTACGGGTGAGCGGGCCTGCCGGCCAGTTCAGTGCAGCGAATTCACGCACGGGCCAGATCCCGTAGACACTGTTGCAGACAAACACCTCGTCGGCCTGCTGCAGGTCTTCCAGCGTCAGGTCGCGCACCTCGACTGCAAGCCCCGACAACGGCGCCTGTTCGAGCAATGCGCCACGCATCACGCCAGCCACGCCACAACGGCTCAGGTCGGCGGTCAGCAGCACCTTGCCACGCACCAGGAACAGGTTGCTGTACACCCCTTCGATCACTCGCCCTTGGCTGTCGCGCATCAAGCCTTCGGCATAGGCACTGTCCTGCCATTCGGCACGGGCCAGCACCTGCTCCAGGCGGTTGAGGTGTTTGAGTCCGGCCAGCAGCGGTTGTTCCGCCAGCCGTGTCTGGCAGGGAAACAGGCGCACACCCTGTTCGGCGTGTTGTGCGGGATAGACGGGCAAGGGGCTGCCCTGAAGAATGCGCCGCGCCTGGGCACCGGGCGCCGGGGCATAACCGCGCTGGCTGTCGCCACGGGTGAGGATCAGCTTGGCGACGCCCTCCCCCAGCAACTGAGCGAATTGCAACAGTTCGTTGCGAAGCAGCATCAGGTCAACGTCGATCGCCAGGCGCCGGCACCCCAGTGCCAGGCGCTCGAGATGCCGGTTCAGCAGGCTGGGCTTGCCGCCATGCACGGCAATGGTCTCGAACAGACCATCACCGTAGGCCAGGCCGCGATTGTGCAGATTGACCGCAGTCGCTTCCTGGCCATCGATCCAGCAGTGCATCAGTCGGCGAACCGGCGGAACACCAGCGAACCGTTGGTCCCGCCGAAGCCGAACGAGTTGGACAGCACCACGTCGATCGGCATGCTGCGCGCCTGGTGTGGCACGAAGTCCAGGTCACAACCTTCGTCCGGCTCGTCCAGGTTGATGGTCGGCGGCGCCATCTGGCTGTTGATTGCCAGCACGCTGAAGATCGCCTCCACCGCACCAGCGGCACCCAGCAGGTGGCCGGTCATCGACTTGGTCGAGCTGACGGCTAGCTTGTAGGCATGCTCGCCGAACACACGCTTGATCGCCGCCACCTCGGCGATATCGCCAGCAGGGGTCGACGTGCCGTGGGCATTGATGTAGCTGACCGCTTGCGGCTCGATGCCCGCATCGCGCAAGGCGTTGGCCATGCAGCGCGCAGCACCTTCACCCGAGTCGGGTGGCGAGGTCATGTGGTAGGCGTCGCCGCTCATGCCAAAGCCGACCAGCTCGGCATAGATGGTTGCACCACGCGCCTTGGCGTGCTCCAGCTCTTCGAGCACCAGGGCACCGGCACCGTCGGACAGCACGAAACCATCACGGCCCTTGTCCCAGGGACGGCTGGCGCGGGTCGGTTCATCGTTGCGGGTCGATAGCGCGCGCGAGGCCCCGAAGCCACCCATGCCCAGGCCACAGGCGGCCATTTCGGCACCGCCGGCAATCATCACGTCCGCTTCACCGTAGGCGATATTGCGCGCGGCCATGCCGATGCAATGGGTGCCCGTGGTGCAGGCGGTGGCGATCGCGTAGTTCGGCCCCTGCAGGCCCAGGTGGATCGACAGGAAGCCCGAGATCATGTTGATGATCGAGCCCGGCACGAAGAACGGCGAAATGCGGCGCGGGCCCTGCTCGTGCAGGGTTCGGCTGGTTTCTTCGATGTTGGTCAGGCCGCCGATCCCCGAGCCCATGGCCACGCCAATGCGCTCACGGTTGGCATCGGTGACCTCCAGGCCGGCATTGCGCACCGCCTGGAAACCGGCTGCCAGGCCGTATTGAATGAACAGGTCGAGTTTGCGAGCTTCCTTGGCCGACAGGTACTGCTCGACCTCGAAGCCCTTCACCGAGCCGCCAAAACGGGTGGAGTAGGCAGACAGATCCGTGTGTTCGATCGGACCAATGCCACTGCGGCCAGCCAGAATGCCCTGCCAGGTGCTCGGTACATCGGTACCCAGTGGCGACAGCATACCCATACCGGTGACCACGACGCGTCTACGCGACACAGTACTCTCCTTTTCAAATAACAGAGTTTCTTGCCATTGCATTCAAGGCAATGGAATGAAATGGCAACAAGCTCTGAAAGCTCGCGGCTCGACACTGGCGCCTTGCAAAGAAAAAACCGCACGCCAGCGAAGGCAGTGCGGTTTTCCCCGACAAGAAGCGTCGACTAGAACGTCTTAACCCTGGTGGGCGTTGACGTAGTCGATGGCAGCTTGAACGGTAGTGATCTTCTCGGCTTCTTCGTCAGGGATTTCGGTCTCGAATTCCTCTTCCAGAGCCATCACCAGCTCAACGGTGTCAAGCGAGTCGGCACCCAGGTCTTCAACGAAGGAAGATTCGTTTTTGACTTCATCTTCCTTGACGCCCAGTTGCTCGGCGACGATTTTCTTGACGCGTTCTTCGATGGTGCTCATACCTAGTTTTCACTCCTAATGGACATATGTCAGGCAGCTGGCCGGTGACCAAGTTTATAGAAAGACGCCTGCTTTTCAAGCGGAACACGCCTTCAGCTAAGTCACCCAACCCTCTGCCCGGAATCTGGTTGCAGCTTTATAACGGATTTTAAGCTCGGAGTATGACTCTTTTTTGAAGCAATCCGTCACATCGCGTTGCAGTTTTTACATGTACATCCCGCCGTTCACCGGCACGGTGGCGCCAGTGACATAGGCCGCGCCGTCGGAGGCCAGGAACGAAACCACCTTCGCGATTTCGTCGGCCTGCCCCAGGCGGCCCAGCGGAATTTCTTTCTGCAGGGCTTCGCGCTGTGCTTCCGGCAGCTCACGGGTCATGTCGGTGTCGATGAAGCCCGGGGTGACCGAGTTGACGGTGATGCCACGCGAACCCACTTCACGGGCCAGTGCGCGGCTGAAGCCTTCCAGGCCGGCCTTGGCGGCCGCATAGTTGGCCTGCCCTGCGTTACCCATGGCACCGACGACCGAGCCGATGCTGATGATACGACCCCAACGGGCCTTGGTCATGCCGCGCAGTACGCCCTTGGACAGACGGTAGAGGCTGTTGAGATTGGTGTCGATCACGTCGAACCACTCGTCGTCCTTCATGCGCAGCATGAGGTTGTCGCGGGTGATGCCAGCGTTGTTGACCAGGATCGCCGGGGCGCCGAACTGCTCGCCGATGGCGTTCAGCACCGCATTCACGGACTCTGCGTTGGTCACGTTCAGTTCCATGCCGGTACCGGCAACACCGTGCTCCTTGAGGGTGGCGGCGATGCGCTCGGCACCGGAGGCCGAAGTGGCGGTGCCGATGACGATGGCGCCCTGGCGGCCAAGCTCAAGGGCGATGGCCTGGCCAATGCCACGGCTGGCGCCGGTAACCAGTGCAACTTTACCTTGCAGGCTCATGCAAGCGTCTCCAGATTCAGGCCAGCGCCGCACGGGTGGCGGCGACGGCGTCAGGGGTATTGAGGTTGTAGGTGGTCACACCGTCGGCGCAACGCTTGTTCAGACCAGCCAGCACCTTGCCCGGGCCGCACTCGACCAGGTTCACGGCGCCGCGCTCGGCCAGGGCCTGCACGCATTCGACCCAGCGCACAGGCTGGTACAGCTGTGCCAGCAGGTCCTGCTTGAGTGCATCGAGGTCGGCGGCGATGGCGGCGGTGACGTTCTGCACAACCGGAATCTGCGGGGCCTTCCAGTCGATGGCGTTGACGAACTCGGCGAAGCGCTCGGCAGCGGGCTTCATCAGCGCACAGTGCGACGGCACGCTGACCGCCAGCGGCAGGGCACGCTTGGCGCCGGCCTCTTTGCACAGCGCCATGGCGCGATCGACCGCAGCCTTGTTACCGGCAATCACCACCTGGCCCGGCGAGTTGAAGTTCACCGCACTGACCACTTCATCTTCAGCGGCCTTGGCGCAGAGATCGACCACGACAGCATCGTCCAGGCCCAGGATGGCAGCCATGGCGCCATGACCGGCCGGCACGGCTTCCTGCATCAGCTGGCCACGGCGCTCGACCAGGCGAACGGCGTCCTTGAGCGACAGGCTGCCGGCAGCGACCAGGGCGCTGTACTCACCCAGGCTGTGACCCGAAACGAAGGCCGGCTGCGCGCCGCCCTCTTCCAGCCACAGACGCCACAGGGCGATGGAGGCGGTCAGGATGGCCGGCTGAGTCTTGTCGGTTTGGTTGAGTTGTTCTTCCGGACCTTCCTGGACCAGCTTCCACAGGTCGTAGCCCAGAGCCTCGGAAGCTTCCTTGAAGGTTTCGACGATTACCGGCTTTTCAGCGCCGAGCTCGGCGAGCATGCCCAGCGATTGGGAACCTTGACCGGGAAAGACGAATGCGAGGGATGCAGACATTGAACAAGCCCTTATGATCTTGTCGTCGGATAGGGTGCGCCGGGCCACAGGCCGAGCGCGAAATCTGAAAGCTTGGATGGAGCAGCGGACCAAGCGGTCACATTTAAGCACTTCATGGGCGATATGCCCAAAGTCTTTGTTTTTCCAGTCACGTCCTCATTGCGAGGCAAGCTCACCCCCGCGCACTCAGGGCAACAGGTCTTCGAGGCGCCCGTGCAGGCGCTGCGGCAGGTTTTCCTGGATCTCGATCAGCGCACGCTGGATGGCGCTCTGGAAACCCTGCACACCCGCCGAACCATGGCTCTTGATGACGATACCCTGGAGCCCGAGGAAGCTTGCGCCATTGTGCCGCGCCGGCGCCAGGTCGGCCTGCAGGCGCTTGAGCAATGGCATGGCCATGGCCCCGGCAGCCCGCGCCAGCACGCCACCACGGAACAACGCCTCGATGCGCGCAGCGATCATGGTCGCCAGGCCTTCGCTGGACTTGAGCAGGATGTTGCCGACAAAACCGTCGCACACCACCACGTCCGCCTCGCCGCGGTACAGGCCGTCACCCTCGACAAAGCCGATGTAGTTCAGGCCACGTGCGTTCTGCAACAAGCTGGCGGCCAGCTTGACCTGCTGGTTGCCCTTGATGTCTTCGGTGCCGATATTGAGCAGCGCCACCCGCGGGCGATGAACCCCAAGCGCCTGGGCAGCCACCGAGCCCATCACCGCAAATTGGTAGAGGTTTTCGGCACTGCAGTCGACATTGGCACCCAGGTCGAGCAACTGACAGTAGCCCGCCTGGGTCGGGATCGCCGCCACCATCGCCGGGCGATCGATACCGGGCAAGGTCTTGAGCACGAAACGCGACAACGCCATTAGCGCGCCGGTATTGCCGGCACTGACGCAGGCCTGGGCCTTGCCGTCCCGCACCAGTTCGAGGGCGATGCGCATCGACGAGTCGGGCTTGCCGCGCAACGCCTGCGACGGCCGCTCGTCCATGCCCACCACTTCACTGGCCGCAACAATCTGCAGGCGCGCGCGATCCGCAGCCGATTGGCCGCTGACAAGCTCTTCAAGAAGGGAGGGTTGACCGACGAGGGTCAGGTGCAGCGAGGGAGTAGCCGAAAGGCAGGCTAGGCTAGCCTGGACAATGCTGCGGGGACCGAAGTCCCCGCCCATTGCGTCGATCGCGATGATCTGAGCGGACAAGGATTACTCGTCAGCGCCCTTGTCGATCACTTTGCGACCACGGTATACGCCTTCTGGCGAAACGTGGTGACGCAGGTGTACTTCACCGGTGCTCTTCTCTACCGACAGGGCGTTTTCCGACAGGGCGTCGTGCGAACGGCGCATGTCACGGGCAGAGCGGGATTTTTTGTTCTGCTGAACAGCCATAATTGATTAACTCCTAAACGTTTGGGTCACGCTTTAACTGCGCCAATACACTGAACGGGTTGGACCGCGTTACCTCGTCCTTGCTCGGTTCGGGCTCATCTGCGCCCGCCGGCTGCTGGCATTCTTCCGGATGATGAGCAGGCACGATCGGCAGGGCAAGCAGCAGCTCTTCCTCGATCAAGGCCTGCAGATCCAAAGGATCTTCGCCCAGTTCCAGCACGTCATAGCCTTTCGGCAACGACTGGGTATTCGCACCCTCCTTCACCACGGCGTAAGTAGATTCGCTGTGGATTGGAAGGGTGACCAGCTCAAGACAACGCTGGCAAACCATTTTGACTTCGACATCCAGCTCGCTGTGGATAACCACAACTTTCTGTTCGTCTCGTTCAAAATCGAACTTCGCCTGCACCATACCGACAGTGTCGGAAAGCGGGTCGCAGAGTCTTTCCAAATCAGCGAGTTGCAGCGAACCACTCAGGGTTACGCCTCGATCGGCTAATTTGCGCGGGTCAACGTGAGGTGGAATCGGGTCATTCAACATAGGCGCAGCATTCTAGGGATGCACCCCCTCCCTGTCAAAGGAAATTCGGCACATCTCGCATGTTAGAATTCGGGGCAATTGACCAGGAGTCTATCATGCTTCCTCTGTTACTGGCTTCCAGCTCCCCCTACCGGCGCGAACTGCTCTCCCGCCTGCGCCTGCCCTTCAGCTGGGCAAGCCCCGATCTAGACGAGCAGCGGCTGACCGATGAGCCTGCCGTCGAACTGGTTCGCCGCCTGGCCCGACAAAAAGCCGAAGCGCTCAGGGGCCGCCACCCAGGCCACCTGATCATCGGCTCCGACCAGGTGGCGGTGCTCGGCGAGCAGATTCTCGGCAAACCTCACACCTTCGAACGGGCCTGCGAGCAACTGCTCGAAGCGAGCGGCAAGCAGGTCACCTTCCTCACCGGCCTGGCACTGCTCAACAGCGCCACCGGCCAGTGCCAGGTCGATTGCGTGCCGTTCACGGTGACCATGCGCGAGCTGGATCGGGAGCGCGTGGAGCGTTACGTGCAGGCCGAGCAGCCACTGGATTGCGCGGGCAGCTTCAAAGCGGAGGGGTTGGGGGTGAGCCTGTTCCAGAGCACCCACGGCTGCGACGCCACGAGCCTGATCGGGCTGCCGCTGATTCGTTTGGTGGATATGCTGCACAAGGAAGGCGTGCAGGTGCCTTGAGAACGCATCGCGGGGCAAGCCCGCCCCCACAAGATAATCCGTGGGAGCGGGCTTGCCCCGCGATGAATGTCACGCCGATTTCAGCTCAACGCAACGAAGGCCCCTGGAAGCCCATGTACAGGGCCAACCGCTCGGCCACACTGGCACCGATACGCTTGGAGAAACGATCGAACGGCGACTCTTGCACTGTGAAATCCACCAACTCCTGCTCGCCAATGATTTCGCGAGCCACATAGCTGGCACTGCCCAAGCCATCCACCAGGCCCAGCTCCTTGGCCTGCTCGCCAGACCAGATCAAACCACTGAACAACTCAGGATGATCCTTGTCCTTCAGGCGCTCGCCCCGCCCCTGCTTGACCATGGCGATGAACTGGCGGTGCGTGGTATCCAGCACCCCCTGCCAGAACGCGGTCTCTTCCGGCTTCTGCGGCGAGAACGGATCAAGGAAGGCTTTATGCTCACCCGCGGTATAGGTGCGACGCTCAACGCCCAGCTTGTCCATGGTGCCGACGAAGCCATAACCGGCGGCCGTCACGCCAATGGAGCCAACGAGGCTGGCCTTGTCGGCATAGATTTCATCAGCGGCACTGGCGATGTAATAAGCGCCGGAGGCACCCAGATCGGTAATCACCGCATACAGCTTGATGGCCGGGTATTCGGCGCGCAGGCGGCGAATTTCGTCATAGATGTAGCCCGACTGCACCGGGCTGCCGCCCGGACTGTTGATACGCAGCACCACACCCTTGGTTTTCGAGTCCTTGAATGCTTCACGCAGGCTCTTGACGATATTGTCGGCGCTGGCCGGCTCCTGATCGGCGATCATCCCGCGCACCTCGACCAGCGCCGTATGGCTGGCACCACGTGACGCGGCCTTGTCCACATCCAGCAGCGGCGTGAACAGGACCAACATGCCGAACAGGTAGACGAAGGTCAGCAACTTGAAAAAGATGCCCCAACGCCGCGCCCGACGCTGCTCCTGGACGCCCGCCAGCAGCGTCTTCTCCAGCAGCTTCCAGCTCTTGCGTTCTTCGTTGTCTTCGGACTCGGGGGCCTTCCACTCGTCAGTCATGCTCACCTACCCTGGAAATTGAGTTGCGCGCCACTGGCCAGCCATTCGCGCAATTGAGAGAAATGCTCGATGCACACTTGCGGCCCGAACTCGGCCAGGGCCTGCAGCGGCATCGCGCCATAGCCGACCGCCACCGAGTGCATGCCCGCATTGCTGGCCATCTGCAGGTCGAATGCCGAATCGCCGACCATCAGCGCCCGCCCGGGCTCGACCTGACAATGGGCGAGGATCTCTTCGAGCATCAACGGGTGCGGCTTGCCACGGGTCTCGTCGGCGCCGCGAGTGATATCGAAGTAGCTCTCCCAGCCGTTGGCCTTGAGCACCCGATCCAGGCCGCGACGCGCCTTGCCGGTGGCCACCGCCAGGCGATAGCCCTCGGCACGGAATGCCTCGAGGGATTCGACCACCCCCTCGAACAGCGGCGAAGGCTGCTGATCCAGCGCCATGTAGACATCGGCGTAATGCTGACGAAAAGCTTGTACCTGCACGATATCCAGGTGCGGATACAGCGTGGCGATCGCCTCGTCCAACGCCAGGCCGATGATGCCCTTGATGGCCTCATCACTGCTGGGCGCTTCACCGGCGCGCCCGGCCGCCACATTCATGGCCTCGACGATGCGCCCGATGGAGTCGGCCAAGGTGCCGTCCCAGTCGAAGATCAGCAGCTCATAACGCTTGGTCATAGGTCAGGTCGCGCTCAGGCGCTCCACGGTCTTGGCCCACACTTCGTCCACCGGCGCCTCGAGTTTGAGCTCACCACCGTCAGGCAGCGGCACCGTGAGTTGATAGGCATGCAGGAACAGGCGCTTGCCGCCCAGCTCACGAATCTCGCGACTGAAATCTTCATCGCCGTACTTGCTGTCCCCGGCGATCATGTGCCCGGCATGCAGGGTGTGCACGCGAATCTGGTGGGTGCGACCGGTAATCGGCCGAGCCTCGACGATGGTGGCGAATTCGCCGAAACGGCGCAGCACACGGAACATGGTCAACGCCTCCTTGCCTTCGTCATTCACCTCGACCATGCGCTCGCCCGAGCGCAGATTGCTCTTGAGCAACGGCGCGCTGACCTGCTTCTTGGCGGTCGGCCAATGGCCGCGCACCAGCGCCATGTAGCGCTTGTCCACGCCATCGCCGCGCAGGGCGGCATGCAGGTGGCGCAGCATGCTGCGCTTCTTGGCGATCATCAGCAGACCGGAAGTATCGCGATCCAGGCGATGCACCAGCTCCAGCTCCTTGGCGTCAGGGCGCAACTGGCGCAGCGCCTCGATCACCCCGAAACTCAAACCACTGCCGCCATGCACGGCAATGCCGGATGGCTTGTTCATCACGATCAGCGCCTTGTCTTCGTAGACGATGGCGGCTTCCAGGCGCTGCAGCAGCCCTTGGGCCACAGGCGCCGGCTCGTCGCGCTCAGGCAGGCGCACAGGCGGCACGCGGACGATATCGCCAGCCTGCAGCTTGTATTCCGGCTTGATCCGCCCTTTGTTGACCCGCACCTCACCCTTGCGCAGGATGCGGTAGACCAAGGTCTTGGGCACGCCCTTGAGGGCCGTGATGAGGAAATTGTCGATGCGTTGGCCGGCAAGCTCCGGCGCGACTTCGATCAGCTGTACGCCGGAAGTCGGAGGGGTATTGGTCGTCATGGCGGGATCATAACAATTTTTTATGGAATTGAAGCACTTAATCATAACTGCTATAGTCGCGAACGCCGCCAAAAGCGGCAGGCCAGTGATACCAGGCTCTACGCCGGTTCCTGACCTTCGCAATTCTCCAGGACGCGAGGCCGTCCTACGGGGTTTTCGCCAGTTTAAACAAATGCCTGGAATCGCCACCAGCGCTGTGTAGAGAAGACCGAAGAAAAACGACAAGCGCGGTGTTCCACCTGCTTACCGAACCTTTTTCGCCGCACCTCTGCCCGCCAGTCGCTTCCACGCAACGCCCGGCGAATGCTTCGGAAATACCTGCCTTGGACATGAATGGCGCCAGCGCGGTACCCGCGCTGGCGAAAAATGCAACCCGTTGCGGATTCAGCGCGCGGCAGCACCCGAATTATCAGGGATACGTGCAGGGTGGAGATGCACAGCCCTCGGACCGTGTAGCACCGCGTCCGGCCACCGCCCCACTGAACGGGCGATGAGCGGATAAGGTCCTGAACAGACGCTCTAGCGGCGTCCACGGCTGACGGTTGATTCCTCCTCCTGTCATGAGTGCACGAGGCCTGTCTGGTTGATTCGGCTATCGATGAACGTCGATTCGAACACCCAAGGGGCTCGTTGACACCACAGCGAACAGGACGCGTCGTCGCGACAACGGCAGGCTGGGCAACCGGCTGGTGCCGAACGTTGCTCGACACGGGGGTGGCCCGCCACCCTTTGCGCACCTTGGCACCGACCCCGATACGTCGTGTGTGCCGAACGCCGTTTCCGGCAGCCCGGAAACCGACGGTACAACATGAAAAGAATGCTGATTAACGCAACTCAACCCGAAGAGTTGCGTGTAGCCCTGGTAGACGGCCAACGCCTCTACGACCTGGACATCGAGTCCGGCGCGCGCGAGCAGAAAAAGGCCAACATCTACAAAGGCAAGATCACCCGTATCGAGCCAAGCCTCGAAGCCGCCTTCGTAGACTTCGGCTCCGAACGTCACGGCTTCCTGCCACTCAAGGAAATCTCCCGCGAATACTTCAAGAAGACCCCCGAAGGCCGGGTCAACATCAAGGAAGTACTGAGCGAAGGCCAGGAAGTCATCGTCCAGGTCGAGAAGGAAGAGCGCGGCAACAAAGGCGCCGCCCTGACCACCTTCATCAGCCTGGCTGGCCGCTACCTGGTGCTGATGCCCAACAACCCACGCGCCGGCGGCATCTCCCGCCGCATCGAAGGCGAAGAGCGCAACGAACTGCGTGAAGCCCTCAACGGCCTGACCGTTCCAGGCGACATGGGCCTGATCGTGCGCACCGCCGGCCTTGGCCGCAGCAGCGAAGAAATGCAGTGGGACCTCGACTACCTGCTGCAGCTGTGGACCGCCATCAAGGAAGCCTCGCTGGACCGCTCCGCGCCGTTCCTGATCTACCAGGAAAGCAACGTCATCATCCGCGCGATCCGCGACTACCTGCGCCAGGACATCGGCGAAGTGCTGATCGACAGCATCGATGCCCAGGAAGAAGCCCTGACCTTCATCCGCCAGGTGATGCCGCAGTACGCCAGCAAGGTCAAGCTGTACGAAGACAGCGTCCCGCTGTTCAACCGCTTCCAGATCGAAAGCCAGATCGAAACCGCCTTCCAGCGCGTTGTCGACCTGCCGTCCGGCGGCTCGATCGTCATCGACCCGACCGAGGCCCTGGTGTCCATCGACATCAACTCGGCGCGCGCCACCAAAGGCAGCGACATCGAAGAAACCGCCCTGCAGACCAACCTGGAAGCGGCCGAAGAAATCGCCCGCCAGCTGCGCCTGCGTGACATCGGCGGCCTGATCGTCATCGACTTCATCGACATGACCCCGGCCAAGAACCAGCGCGCCGTCGAAGAGCGCGTGCGTGAATGCCTGGAAGCCGACCGCGCCCGTGTGCAGGTTGGCCGTATCTCGCGTTTCGGCCTGCTGGAAATGTCCCGTCAGCGCCTGCGCCCATCGCTGGGTGAGAGCAGCGGCATCGTCTGCCCACGCTGCTCCGGCACCGGCATCATCCGTGACGTCGAGTCGCTGTCGCTGGCCATCCTGCGCCTGATCGAAGAAGAAGCCCTGAAAGACCGTACCGCCGAGGTACGTGCCCAGGTACCGATCCCGGTCGCCGCCTTCCTGCTCAACGAGAAACGCAACTCGATCACCAAGATCGAACTGCGCACTCGCGCGCGCATCATCATCCTGCCGAACGATCACCTGGAAACGCCGCACTTCGAAGTCCAGCGCCTGCGCGACGACAACCCGGAAGTGCTGAACAACCAGTCCAGCTACGAGATCGCAGCTTCCGAAACCGAAGAAGCGCCGCAGCCGACCGCCACCCGCACCCTGGTTCGCCAGGAAGCCGCGGTCAAGACCGCTCCAGCCCGCGCCAACGCTCCCGTGCCAAGCACGGAAGAAGCGCAGCCTGCCGCAGCACCAGCCGCTGCTGCCCCTAGCGCGCCAGAGCCAAGCCTGTTCAAAGGCCTGGTGAAGTCGCTGGTCAGCCTGTTCGCCGGCAAGGAAGAGCCTGTCGCCGCCCCGGTTGCCACCACCGAGAAGCCTGCCACCGAGCGCACCCCGCGCAACGAGGAGCGCCGCAACGGTCGCCAGCAGAGCCGCAACCGCAATGGCCGTCGCGACGAAGAGCGCAAGCCGCGTGAAGAGCGCGCCGAGCGTGCCCCGCGCGAAGAGCGCCAGCCACGCGAAGAGCGTGCCCCTCGCGAGGAGCGCGCCCCACGTGAAGAGCGTGCGCCGCGTGAAGAACGCGCACCACGCCAGCCGCGCGAAGACCGCCGTGGCAACCGTGAAGAACGCGTACGCGAACTGCGCGAGCCACTGGACGCCGCACCGGCCGCCCGTGAAGAGCGCCAGCCTCGCGAAGAACGTGCACCGCGTGAAGAACGCGTAGCCCGTGAAGAGCGTGCTCCACGCGAAGAACGCGCACCGCGTGAAGAGCGTGCTCCACGTGAAGAACGCGCACCGCGTGAAGAGCGTGCTCCACGTGAAGAACGCGCACCACGCGAAGAGCGTGCACCGCGTGAAGAACGTGCCCCACGCGAAGAGCGTGCACCTCGCGAAGAGCGCCAACCACGCCCACCGCGTGAAGAGCGCCAGCCGCGCCCTGACGAGCAGGTTGCTGAACAGGCTGCCGAGCTCAACGAGGAGCAACTGCCGAACGAAGAGCTGCTGCAGGACGAGCAGGAAGGCACCGATGGCGAGCGTCCGCGCCGCCGTTCCCGTGGCCAGCGTCGTCGCAGCAACCGTCGTGAACGTCAGCGCAACGCCGATGGCGAGCTGATCGAAGGCGGCGACGACGAAGCCGGCGAAGAACAGCAGCCACAACAGCACCAGGCCACCGCCCTGGGCGCCGAACTGGCCGCCGGCATCGCGGTCACCGCCGCCGTCGCCACCAGCAACATCAGCGCCGACGCCGAAGCCCAGGCCAACCAGCAGGCCGAACGCGCCAGCGCCGTTGTCGCCGAAGCCCAGGTTGAAAGCAGCGAAGTGGCCCAGGTTGCCGAGCAAGTCGAAGCCATCGCCATCGCGCCAGTGGTCGAGCAGCCGGTCAGCGAGCCCGTCGTTGCCGCCGAGCCGAGCTTCGAGCCCGCTGTTGAAGTGGCACCACAGCCAGTGATCGAAGAAGCGGTTGCCGAGCAGGTGGCTGTCGTGATCGAAGCTGAACCGGTCGTCGAGGCTCCAGCAGTGGAAGCCGCCGAGATCGCACCAGCGCAGGTCGCCGAAGTGGCTGAAGTTCAGGCTCCTGCTGCCTTCGAAGCGACTCCGGCCGTCGAAGCCCCGGTTGTTGAAGCACAAGCTGAAGTGGTCGAAGCGCCAGTTGCCGAACCGGCTCCAGTGGTTGCCGAGCAGGCACCTGCCGAAGTCGAAGCCCCGGTCGAGCCGGCCCCTGTCATGCTGCCGAACGGCCGCGCGCCGAACGACCCGCGTGAAGTGCGCCGCCGCAAGCGTGAAGCCGAAGCAGCCGCTGCTGCCCTGGCTGCCGCCCAGGCCGCCCCAGCCCTGGAAACCACCGAAGACGAGCACAAGCCTCATCACGGTTGATTCCGGTCGCTGAATGAAAAAGCCCCGCCAGTGCGAACTGGCGGGGCTTTTTCATTGCCGGGAAAATTTGGCACCGGCTTCGCCGGTGATCGCGGGGCAAGCCCGCTCCCACGCCATTTCTGCTGGTGTTTGCGTGGGAGCGGGCTTGCCCCGCGATTGCGTCAGTACAGGTTAGGTTCCATCTCCAGCGCCACCCCGAACCGCTCGAGGATATCCGCCTGGATCTTCTGCGCCAGCGCATGCAACTGCGCCCCGCTCGCCTGGCCATAGTTCACCAGCACCAACGACTGCAAGCGATGCACACCAGCATCGCCATCACGATGGCCCTTCCACCCGGCCTGCTCGATCAACCAACCCGCCGCCAGCTTCACCCGGCCATCGGCCTGCGGATAAGCCACCACGGTCGGGTAAGCACTGCGAATCTGCTCGGCCAGCGCTGCCGACACCACAGGGTTCTTGAAGAAGCTCCCGGCATTGCCCAGCTCGGCCGGGTCCGGCAGTTTCTCCTGGCGAATGCTGCAGATCGCATCACTGATGGCCTGCGCAGTCGGCTGCCCGACGCCCTGCTCGGTCAAACGCTGACGCACCGGGCCGTAATCCAAGTGAGCCCGCAACGTCCGGTCAAGGGCAAAACGCACGCGCAGGATCAACCACCGCCCGGGGTTGCGCTTGAACAGGCTGTCACGGTAGCCGAACGCACACTCCTGCAGAGAGAAATCGCGCAGCTCGCCGGTCTCTCGGTCGAGTGCGGTCAGGCCGACGAAAACGTCCTTGATCTCGACCCCATAGGCGCCGACGTTCTGCATCGGCGCGGCCCCTACGGTGCCAGGGATCAGGCTGAGGTTCTCCAGCCCGCTCAGGCCTTGCGCCAGGGTCCACTGCACGAAGGGATGCCAGGGCTCACCGGCCTCGGCCTCCACCACCACCCGCTCGCCGTCATCGCTGAGCAGGCGCCGGCCACGGCTGGCCATGTGCAGTACCAGGGCGTCGATGTCGCGGGTCAGCAGCAGGTTGCTGCCACCGCCGATCACCAGCACCGGCACCTGCCGCGCGGCGGCCTCGGCCAGGGCCTGACGGGCTTCGTCATCGTCATGGGCCTGGGTGAAATAACGCGCACGCACATCGATGCCGAAGGTGTTGTAGGGCTTGAGCGATACCTGTTGCTGCCACGCCACCGTCATAACCGCCCCTTGATTTCCACCACCAGCTCGCGGCAGGCCGCCTCGATCAGGTCCAGGACCTGCTCGAAACCTTCGGTACCGCCGTAATAGGGGTCGGGCACTTCATCAAGCGCCGCGCCGTAGCGGCGCAGGAACAGGTCCAGCTCGCCCTTGGCGTTGTGCGGGCGCAGCGCCTTGAGGTTGGCCAGGTTGCTGTTGTCCATGGCCAGGATCAGGTCGTACTCACCGAAATGCGCCGCCTTGACCTGCTGCGCGCGCTGGCGCGACAGGTCGTAGCCACGCGCCAGCGCGGCCTTGCAGGTACGGCTGTCGGGGGCCTTGCCCACATGCCAGTCACCGGTGCCGGCAGACGCCACCTGCACCTGGTCAGCCAGGCCGGCGGCCTCCAGCTGGTGGCGCAACACGCCTTCGGCAGTGGGCGAACGGCAGATATTGCCGAGGCAGACGAACAAGACGCGCATCAGGCCTCCAGCAAGCGCCGCACGCGCTCCAGGTCTTCAGGGGTGTCGACGCCCACCGCCGGGGCCTCGATGGCATCGGCGACGTGGATACGCACGCCATGCCACAGTGCACGCAGCTGCTCCAACGCCTCGGTCTGCTCGAGCCAGCACGGGCCCCAGCCGACGAAGTCCTGCAGGAAGCCCACACGGTAGGCATACATGCCGATATGGCGACGGTACGGCACAGCCTCGGGCAGCACGTCACGCGCCTTGGCAAAGGCATCGCGGGCCCAGGGCAAGGGCGCACGGCTGAAGGTCAGCGCCAGGCCGTGCTTGTCGCTGGTGACCTTGACCGCATTGGGGTTGAACACGGTTTCCGGCTCGTGGATCGGCTCGGCCAGTGTCGCGATGCCGGCCTCGGGGTGCGCGGCAAGGTTGGCCGCCACCTGGTCGATGATCACCGGCGGGATCAGCGGCTCGTCACCTTGCACGTTGACCACGATGGCATCGGCCGCCAGCCCAAGCTGGGCGGCAACTTCGGCCAGGCGATCGGTGCCCGACTCGTGGTCGGCGCGGGTCAGCAGCACCTCGGCGCCGAACGCCTGGCAGGCCTCGACGATACTGGCATCGTCGGTGGCGATGACCACACGCTTGGCGCCGCTCTTGCGCGCCTGCTCCCACACATGCTGGACCATCGGCTTGCCGGCGATCGCCAGCAGCGGCTTGCCCGGCAGGCGCGTGGAGCGCAACCGGGCGGGGATCACCACGGTGAAGTCCAGGCTCATTTGTCCAGGCGCTCTTCATCGGTCAGGGTGCGCGCTTCGCTTTCCAGCATCACCGGGATGCCGTCGCGGATCGGGTAGGCCAGGCCGGCGCCCTTGCTGATCAGCTCGGTCTTGTCGGCGCTGAGCTTGAGCGGGCCCTTGGTGATCGGGCAGGCCAGGATATCGAGCAGTTTGGTGTCCATGGGGTTTCCTTGAGGCCAATGGCCGGAAAATGAAAAAGGCTCAGGGGTGGCCGGGCAGCAGGCGGTCGAGCTGTGCGTCGAACCAGGCGGCGAAGGCCGCCGAAGGCTGCGCATCGACTGCCAGGTACCACCAGTCGTCGGCGGCAAAGGACCGGCACTTCACCGCATCCTTCTCGGTCATCACCAGCGGCAGCGGCGGGCTGAACGACAGCAGCTCACGGCTGTACGGCGCATGGTCGGCGAACGGGTGCGGCAGCGGCTGCCAGTTTAGCCCCTGCAGGGTATTGAAGAAACGTTGCGGGTTGCCGATGCCGGCCACGGCATGCAGCGCCTGGCCCGCAGGAAACAGGTCAAGGCCGCGGCGCTCGCCGCTGCGCAGGTTGATCAGCGCGGTGGGCTGCAGGCAGAACCCGAAGCCTTGGTCAGGGTCGGCCGCGGCGCCATTGAACAGCACTGCGTCGGCCTCGTGCAGGCGCTCGGCCGGCTCGCGCAGCGGCCCGGCGGGCAGGCAGCGGCGGTTGCCCAGGCCACGGACGGCGTCGATCAGCACCAGCTCCAGGTCACGGGCCAGGCGATAGTGCTGCATGCCGTCATCGCAGAGGATCAGGTCGGGCGCATCGCTGGCCAGCAGCGCCTGCACGGCGCGGGATCGGTCGGGGTCGATCATCAGCGGCACGCCGGTACGCTGGACAATCAGCAACGGCTCGTCGCCGGCCTGTTCGGCGCCCTGGTCGGCGGCGACGCGCCAAGGGTACTCAGGCGGCTTGGCGCCATAACCACGGCTGACCACGCCGACCTTGAGCCCACGCTGGCGGCAGTGCTCGATCAGCCAGAGGATCATCGGCGTCTTGCCGGTGCCGCCAACGGTGATGTTGCCCACCACTATCACGGGCACCGGAGCCCGGTAGCTGGCGCTCTCGCCACTGAGGAAGCGCGCGCGTTTGCGCATCACCACCCGGCGGTACAGCACCTCCAGCGGACTTAGCAGGGCCAGGGCCGGATGGCCGTTGTACCAGGCGGCGAGCAGACGGTCGGCGAAGGCCATCAGGGCTTACCCTGCGCAGCCTCGACGGTGGTCATGCGCAACTTGCTGAAGCCGAGCTTGCCGGCCGCATCCATTGCGGTGATCACAGCCTGGTGCGGGGTCTTGCCGTCGGCGCTGATCGCCAGCGGCAGGGTGATGTCACCGCCGGATTCCTTCTCGATCGCCTCGGTCAGGGTGTCCAGGTCGCTCTTGGGCAGCAGGTGGTTGTTCACCGAATACACACCCTCGGCGCTGATGGTGATTTCCACCAGCTTGCCTTGGTCGGCCGGCGCCTGCTCGGCACTGGCGGCCTCGGGCAGTTCGACGCGCAGTTGCGTCTCGCGGGTGAAGGTGGTGGTGACCACGAAGAACAGCAGCAGCACGAACACCACGTCGATCAACGACGCCAGGTTGATATCGACGTTCTCGCGCTGACGGTTGCGCCGGAACTTCACGCCTTGCCTCCGGCCACTTCCACTTCACGGTCGCCCTGCAGCACTTCCACCAGCTTGATCGCTTCCTGCTCCATGCCCACCACCAGCTCATCGATGCGGCGCAGCAGGAAACGGTGGAAGAACACCGCCGGGATACCGACCATCAGGCCGGCGGCGGTGGTCACCAGCGCCTTGGAAATACCACCGGCGAGTACCGCGGCGTTGGCGGTCATCTGCGAGCCCATGAAGGCGCTGAAGATGTCGATCATGCCCAGCACCGTGCCCAGCAGGCCGAGCAGCGGGGCCATGGCGGCGATGGTGCCGAGAGTGCTGATGTAGCGCTCCAGCTCGTGGATGACCCGCGAGGCGGCTTCCTCGATGCACTCTTTCATGATCTCGCGGCCATGGCGCGAATTGGCCAGGCCCGCGGCGAGGATCTCGCCCAGCGGCGAATCGGCGCGCAGGGCCTTGAGCTTGTCACTGGTGAGTTGCTTGTCCTTGATCCACATCCACACCTGGCCCAGCAGGTGCGGCGGGGTGACACGGCTGGCGCGCAGGGTCCACAGGCGCTCGACGACGATTGCCATGGCAACGATGGAACTCAGGATGATCGGCAGCATCATCCAGCCACCGGACTTGACCAATTCCCACACAGTAAGCATCCCCTCGGAAAAAGGCCGCCACTCTACCATAGGCACGCGAGGGGCTCATCTGCCGGAGGTCAGGCAAATCAGCCATCGCGGGGCAAGCCCGCTCCCACGCTTTCTGCGCGTCCACCGTGGGAGCGGCGGTGCGCCGATGCGACTTGCCCCGCGATGGCGTCATTCGCCCTGCCGCCAGAACCTGCGCCCTGCACGCTCCCCCACCACCTCACCCTGGCTCCCAAGGCGCAACCTCAACGCCCCCTCCAGCGCCGTGTCATGCACCCTCATTTGGTGCCGCCGATAACGCTCGATCACCTGCGGATGCGGATGCCCGAACCCATTGTGCCGCCCGCGCGATATCAACACCCCGCGCGGGGCCATGGCCCTGATGAGCGCCTCGCTGGACGAGGTGCGGCTGCCATGGTGCGGCGCCTGCAGCCAGTCGATGCGCGGATCGTCCGTCGCGGCCAGCCAGGCCCGCTCGGCGCCGGCCTCCATGTCGCCTGCCAGCAGCAACCGCTCGCCATTGGCCTCGACCCGCAGCACACAGGAACGCTCGTTGCTGTTGGGCCCAGCCGGCCACTGCCAGAGCTCGAAATCGACACCATCCCATTGCCAGCGCTCGCCACGCTTGCAGGGCTGGCCGTGCAAGCCTGGCGCCAACGCCATCGCTTCGCCGGCCAGCACCCGCTTCACCGGCAGCCCGCGATGAACGGCCGCGGCGCCCCCGGCATGGTCGGCATGGGCATGGCTGATCAGCATCAGGTCCAACTGCCGCACCCCGAGCCTGCGCAAGGTCGGCAGCACCACGCTTTCGCCCAGGTCGCTCTCCCCCATCGCAGGGCCGGCGTCATACAGCAAACTGTGTTGGCGAGTGCGCAGCAACACCGCCAGCCCTTGGCCAACGTCCAGCTGCCAGACTTCAACCTGGCCATGCGGCACCTGCTCACGTGGCGCCCACAGAGCCAGCAACAGGACCGCACCCGGCGCACGCAAAGGTACGCCCCGAGGCAACAGCACCAGCAACGCGCCAAGCCCCACCAGCAGCCCGGCCCACAGCGGCAGTGGCTCGGCAATCCACGCCGGCACCAGCGCAGCCACCTGGGCAAGCCAGGCAAACAGGGCGTGCAGCGCAATGCCCGCCAGCCACAGCAGCCCCTCCCCCAACCAGGGCAGCGGCAACAGCGCGGTACCGAGCAAGGCCAAGGGCAGCACCGCCAGGCTCAGCCACGGCACCGCCAGCAGGTTGGCCAGCGGCGCCGTAAGGCTGATCGGCAGGCCCAGCGCCAGCAGCACCGGCAGCAGGCCCACGGCGATCACCCATTGCGCCCGCGTCCAGGCCTGCCAAGGCCGCCAGGCGCCCAGCCGGGCGGCAAAACACAGCGCCAGCACCGCCACGGCGGCGAACGACAGCCAGAAGCCCGGCAACAGGCTGGCCAGCGGCTCGACCAGCAACACCCCCAGCAGCGCCAGCAACAAGGGCAGCCCCAAGCCCAGCTGGCGAAAACGCAGGCGCCACAGCAGGACCACCGCCAGCATCAGGCAGGCACGCTGTACCGGCACGCCGAAACCCGCCAGCCAGCCGTACAGCAGCGCCGCCCCCATGGCCAGGCCGCAAGCCCAGGGCAACCAAGGCAGGCGTCGCGGCCAAACGCCCAGACGGGCCAGCCCGGCCACCGCGCCATAGACCAACCCGGCCAGCAGCCCTATATGCTGCCCGGAAATCACCAGCAGATGGACCGTGCCGGTAGCTTGCAGGGTCTGCCAGTCCTGGCGCGTCAGCCCCGCGCCATCGCCCAGCACCAGCGCCGCCAGGGCCGCCTCGCGCCCATGGGCATCGACCGCCAGCAAGCGTTGGCGAATGCCGTCGCGCCAGTCGTGGGCGGGAGCGCCCAGCCGCTCACCGGCCTTGACCGTGCCGGTGGCGCCGATCCGCCGTGCCAGCAAGGTTGCCTCGCGGTCCGGGCCATGGGGGTTGAGCAACCCATGGGGGCGGCGCACGTTGACCGCCAGCCGCCAGCGCTCCCCGGCGCGCAACGCGGGGCCGTCGAACCAGCTCAGTTGCAAGCGCCGCGGCAACTCGGCGCGACGCGAACTGGCCTGCTCCAGCTCGAAGCGCACACCGTGCTCGGTGCGCGCCGGCAGGCCGACCACCCGCCCCTCCAGCCACAAGGTGCGCCCGTCCAGTGCCACGGCCAGCCGATCATCCAGTGCCTGTTGCGCCGACCAGCACGCCCAGCAAAGCCCCAACAAGTAACAGCCAAGCGGCCAGCCCCGCGTACGCAGGCAGGCCAGCCCCAGCAATGACAGTGCAAGCAACCACCCGACCGATGGCAGAGCAGGCAGAAAGCGCAGGCTCAACAGCCCGAGCGCGAGCGCAAGCATCCCTGTGCGCATGAGATAGAGCTCCAGAAGCGAAAAACGCCCCTGAGGCTTAGCCGATCAATAGGGAAATTCTGCTAAACAATTGTCACAAACTCTGAACGAGGCTGCGGTTCAATCAAGGCATACTGACGCCCTTCAACCCCGCCGGGAGCCCACATGCCGCGCCGTCTGTTCAAACGCTACATGCCGGACCCGACCAGCATCCGGGAACACAAGTCGTTACGCTTTTTCGGCAAGCTGCTCCACGACCCCAACCTCTGGCACCTCAACCGCCACTCGGTGGCACGGGCCATGGGTGTCGGGCTGTTCGCGGCATTGATCCCCATCCCCATGCAGATGCTGCTGGCCGCCGCCCTGGCGATCCCGGTACGCGGCAACCTGCCCATCGCGGTGAGCCTGGTGTGGCTGACCAACCCGCTGACCATGCCGCCGGTGTTCTTCGTCACCTACATGACCGGCGCCTGGCTGATGCAGGTACCGCCGCGCACGCTGCCCGAGGAAATCACCGTCGACTGGGTCACCGACCAGCTGGCGACGATCTGGCAACCCTTCCTGCTGGGCTCGGTGGTGTGCGGGGTGGTGCTCGGCGTACTTGCCTACTTCACCACCCAGTTCTACTGGCGCTGGTGGGTGGGCCGGCAGTGGCGCCGGCGCCAGTGTCGCTGCCTACGCCCGCATGCCGCGGCCGCTGACCAGCAGGCGGATGCACAGCAGGTAGAGCAACGCGGTGGCCACCAGCATGAACGTGATCGCGGTGCCAATGCTGATGTCCGACACCCCTAGGATGCCGTAGCGGAACGAGTTGACCATGTGCAGCACCGGGTTGGCCAACGACACGGTCTGCCAGAAAGGCGGCAGCAGGGTGATCGAGTAGAACACCCCGCCCAGGTAGGTCAGCGGCGTCAACACGAAGGTCGGGATGATCGAGATATCGTCGAAGTTGCGCGCGAACACCGCGTTGACGAAGCCCAGCAGCGAGAAAATGGTCGCGGTCAGCAGCACCACCGCGACGGTCACGCCCAGGTGATGCACCTGCAGGTGGGTGAAGAACAGCGACAGGATGGTAACGATCACCCCCACCGCCAAACCACGCAGCACGCCGCCCAGCACATAGCCGACGAGGATGATGTGCGGCGACACCGGCGACACCATCAGCTCTTCGATGGAGCGCTGGAACTTGCTGCCGAAGAAGCTCGACACCACGTTGCCGTATGAGTTGGTGATCACCGACATCATGATCAGCCCCGGCACGATGTACTCCATGTAGGTGAAGCCACCCATGTCGCCGATCTGCCGGCCGATCAGGTTGCCGAATATCACGAAGTACAGAACCATGGTGATAGCCGGCGGCAGCAAGGTCTGCGGCCAGATACGCAAGAAGCGCCGCACTTCGCGGTAGACGATGGTGTTCAGGGCCACCCAGTTGGTGCGCAGCTCCACACTCATACGGCCACCTTCGACAGGTTTTTTTCCACCAGGGACACGAACAGCTCCTCGAGTCGGTTGGTCTTGTTGCGCAGGCTCTGCACCTCGATGTTCTTCAGCGCCAGCTGGCCGAACAGCGCGGTGATGCCGATCTCCTTCTCCACCTGCACTTCCAGGGTGTGCGGGGTGATCAGCCGGCACGGGTAGCCCAGCAGCTCAGGCGCAGCGGGCAGGTCGTGCTTGAGGTCGAGCACGAAGGTCTCGACATGCAGCTTGCCCAGCAGCTGGCGCATGCTGGTGTTCTCGACGATGGTGCCGTGATCGATGATGCCGATGTTGCGGCACAGCTGCTCGGCCTCTTCGAGGTAGTGGGTGGTGAGGATGATGGTGATGCCCTTCTGGTTGAGCTCGGTGAGGAAGCTCCACATCGAACGGCGCAGCTCGATGTCCACCCCCGCGGTCGGCTCGTCGAGGATCAGCAGGCGCGGTTCGTGGATCAGCGCCCGGGCGATCATCAGGCGGCGCTTCATGCCCCCGGACAGCGAGCGCGACTGTACGTCACGCTTGTCCCACAGCCCCAGCTGGGTCAGGTACTGCTCGGCACGTTCCTTGGCCAGCTTCGGCGGGATGCCGTAGTAGCCGGCTTGGGTGACGACAATGTCGAAGGTCTTCTCGAACTGGTTGAAGTTGAACTCCTGGGGCACCACGCCCAGGCAGCGCTTGAGCGCGGCTGGCTCGCGGTCCAGGTCGTGGCCGAACACGTTGACCGTGCCGCTGGTCTTGTTCACCAGGGTGGAGAGGATGCCGATGGTGGTGGACTTGCCGGCGCCATTGGGGCCCAGCAAGGCGAAGAAGTCGCCTTCGGCAACGTCCAGGTCGATGCCCTTCAGGGCCTGGAAGCCGTTGCCGTAGGTCTTGGTCAGCTGTCGGATGGACAGGGCGGAACTCATAGCGGGTCACGTACCGGATCAAGAATGGTTCAGGACACGCCAGGCAAAGTCACTGGCGCAGTGAGTGCGGCCATGGTGCAAGGCCCGGCCGCACAAGTACAGTCACATCTATTGATAATGACTATCGAAGTGGCGTCACGTCAGGGCCGTCATCACTGCCGCCTGGTAGGCCGGGCGTTGCTTGAGGCGCTCGTACCAGGCTTCCAAGTGGTACATGGACGGGCGTTCGATGGGCATTTCGAACCAGGCGTAAATGAAGCTGCCCAGGGGGATGTCGCCCATGCCGATCTGCTCGCCGGACAGGTACGGCTGCCTGGCCAGGGTTTCGTCGGCGATGGCCAGCAACTGGGCGCACTGCTTGTGCGCGGCGTTGATCGCCACCCAGTCGCGCTGGTCTTCGGGGGTGCGCAGCAGGCCCCAGAACAGCGGGCGGAACGGGGTAGCGAAGGACGAGGTGGTCCAGTCCATCCATTTGTCCGCCAGGGCACGTTGGCGTGGATCGTCGAGGTACCAGCCCTGCTCTTCGCCGTACTCGGCGCACAGGTAGCGGACGATGGCGTTGGACTCCCACAGCACCAGGTCGCCGTCTTCGAGCATCGGTACCAGGCCGTTGGGGTTGAGGGCGCGGTAATGCGGTTCGTTGACCACGCCGAAGGCGCCGCCGGCGTCGATGGATTCAAAGTCCAGGCCCAGTTCGTGGGCGATCCACAGCGCCTTGCGCACATTGCTCGAATTCTTGCGGCCCCAGATCTTCAGCATGACGACGTCCTTATGAATGCGGGAGGGGGGACAGTCTACTCCAGGCTTGGGCGTTGTGTGGGGGTGTGAGGTCCCTATCGCGGGGCAAGCCCGCTCCCACGGTGGGTGCTGCGTGGGAGCGGGCTYCCCCCGCGACAGGGCCCTCTGCCAATAGAGATCGCATGAGGGCTGACAGGTGTTCGCCGATGTTTTTACAGCGCCTATCAGATCGAGCGCCGCCCGCGCGGCGCTTCGCGGGTAAACCCGCTCCCACAGTTTGTTTCGGGCCAGTCTTTCCTGTGTCATCACCTGGTCCGCCTTGTTGCTACGACGCGGTATCGCGGTGGGCGTTGACGGCCCCTCATCCATCTTGCGACATGCATCAAGGCGGCCAGCGGTACCCTCACAGGCATAATTGGCCCGAAATAAACTGTGGGAGCGGGTTCACCCGCGAAGCGCCGCGCGGGCGGCGCTCGATCTCATAGGCGCTACAAGGCCTTCGCCTGGCACCTGGCCGCCCTCACGCGGTAGCCAGCCAGGACCTTCCAACCCGTAAGACATTTCCGAACCTGAAACCAAATGCTTCAGCCAGCGGAGCTTGGGAACTATCCTACGCGCCTGCCGGAAGCAGCCGCGTTGTCGGGGAGATACCCCAGGGATAACTTCACCCGGTCGCCAAAATTGGTGACCGGGTGTGAGAACCCGAGCCCACATCGAATGCCGCTCTGCTATGGCAGCCGTGCGTGGGCAGGTTCGTCCTGACCGGTTTTCCTTTGTGGCCGGGTTCTCACCCCTCGCACGGTTGCCACCCAATCCTGTGAGAACGATCAGGTAGCAACTCCAGCTATTAACAAAGGAGTTCCACCATGAAAAAACTCGTCCCCGACCCACCCCGCTTCTTCCCTTACCTGTCCATCTCTCCCGACCTCACCCCCGAAGCCGCCCGCAGCGAAGCCACCTCGCTGATGGGCTGCCTGCGCGAAGTCCTCGATATGTACTTCGACACCGACAGCGAAGAGCAGCGCCAGACCCTGCTGAACACCTGCGTCTACCTGAACCAGCTGCTCTACCCCCTGATCCGCCACGAAACAGGAGCGCAGCCATGACCACCCCGACCAACCATGGCAGCACCTCAGGCACCACCACCTGCCTGGAGCTGTTCCGCATCCAGCCCGGCATCCCCTTCCAGCACGCCTTCGACGAGTTGTCGGTACTGCTCGGCTGCATCCGCCACCTCACCTGCGAAGCCGAAATGGAAAACGACATGCTGGCCGGCAGTTCGGCGCGCATCCTCAGCGCCATGGCCAAGGCAYTGATCGATGAYATGGAGCTGGGRYTGAATCGCTCCGGTTGATCCAATGGCCTCATCGCGGGGCAAGCCCGCTCCCACGRMRYCGACATCGTGGGAGCGGGCTTGCCCCGCGATAGGGCCCTCGCAACAGACACAAAAACAAAGCCCCGGCACTGGCCGGGGCTTCGTTGATCAGGCGGCGTTACTCGCCACGCCTTGCGCCTCTTTCGGCGCCAGGCGGAAGCTGTAGTACAGCGCCGTCAGCAGCACCAGGAACGCCGGGCCGATGTACAGCGCCACGCGAGTCTCCTCGAAGTACGCCATCAGCCCCACCACCAGCACCAGGAACGCCAGCGCCAGGTACGAGCTCAGCGGCCACAGCCACATGCGGTACTTGAGCGCGTTACGCTCGGCAGTGGACAGCCCGGCACGGAACTTGAGCTGCGCCAGCAGGATCATCACCCAGGTCCAGATCGCGCCGAAGGTGGCGATCGAAGTCACCCAGACGAACACCTTCTCCGGCACCAGGTAGTTGGCCAGCACGCCCAGCAGCAGCGCGCCGATCGACAGCAGCAGCGCATTGCGCGGCACACCGCTCTTCGAGGTGCGGGCGAAGGTGGCCGGGGCCTGGCCGTTCTGCGCCAGGCTGTAGAGCATGCGCCCGGTGCTGAAGATGCCGCCGTTGCACGACGACAGCGCGGCGGTGATCACCACGAAGTTGATGATGCCGGCGGCAGTCTTGATGCCGAGGCGCTCGAAGGTCATCACGAACGGGCTGCCCTGGCTGCCGATTTCGTTCCACGGGTAGATCGACAGGATCACGAACAGCGCGCCCACGTAGAACAGCAGGATGCGCCAGAACACCGAACCGATGGCCTGGGGGATGGTCTTCTGCGGGTTGCGGGCTTCGCCGGCGGTCAGGCCGATCATTTCCACGCCCAGGTAGGCGAACATCACCATCTGCAGCGACATCAGCACGCCGGTCACGCCGTTGGGCATGAAGCCGCCGTTGCTCCACAGGTTGGAGATGCCCATGGCCACGCCGTCATTGCCGAAGCCGAACGCGATCACGCCGATGCCGCCGAGCACCATGGCAATGATGGTGACGATCTTGATCAGGGCGAACCAGAACTCGAACTCGCCGAACGCCTTGACCGCGATCAGGTTGATCGCGCCCATGCTGCCCAGGGCCATCAGCGCCCAGATCCAGCGCGGCACATCGGGGAACCAGATGCCCATGTAGATGGCCACCGCGGTGATTTCGGCAACGCAGGTCACCAGCCACAGGAACCAGTAGTTCCAGCCGGTCAAGAAGCCCGCCAGCGGGCCGAGGTAGTCTTGGGCGTAGCGGCTGAAGGAGCCTGCGACCGGGTTGTGCACGGCCATTTCGCCGAGGGCGCGCATGATCACCAGGATGGCCAGGCCACCGATGATGTAGGACAGCATGATGGCGGGGCCGGCCATTTCGATGGCCTTGGCCGAACCGAGGAACAGGCCGACGCCGATACAGGCGCCGAGGGCCATCAGACGGATGTGCCGTTCGCCCAGTTCGCGCTTGAGCGGGCCGCCCTGGGCGGACTCACCGTGGGCAGGATGGTTGCCGACTGGCATAGCAATACAACCTCATTTTGTTATTGGATTTGACCTTCGTGCAGCACCGGCCGCGCCGATAGGCGCAACGTCGTCTTGCCAGGCGGCCTTGTGGGCCGGCCTGTCTGCCACGCGGGTTGCGGGCAGGGCGAAGGGGCCGAGCAGTATAGGAAGCCAGATGTAGGGCTTTTCACTATATAAAGCAGGAAATTTGGCGAGAATTCTCGGCCAGAATGCCTTTCACGGAGGGGCATCACCGCCCTTCAGTGCCCATGCACAGGAATGGGGCAGCTACCTTAGCAACATTGCCGAAGAATGGAAGTCGCACCAAAGGCGCATGTTCATACAGCCATCTTCGAAGCCTCCTACAAATTTTTCACCAAAGCCGACCAACGTCTAAGCTTCAGACAAGCAACGCGAAAATACCTGGCCGGACTCAAGACTATGGGCGCACTGTGGCAATCGGAACCAAGCAGTACGGAAGCACCCAAAGCACCCCAGGCTGAAACTCCACCGCCAAAACCTGCGCGCCAGCGCCATCTGTGGTGGCGGTTGATCCTGCTGATCCTGATCGTCGCAATGGTTGCGGTGGGCTATGCCGCCTGGCAGGAGATCCAGACCTCGCGCCTGCAATCGCGCGAATTCAGCAAACTGGCCAGCACCCTCACCTACCAGCTCGACCCCGGCCCCAGCGACGCCATCGTCTACCCCGGTGACGGCCCCTTCGACAAACGCCTGGGCTACAGCGCCCTGGGCGAATTCCTGCCGCGCCTGCTCAAGCGCGACTACCTGATCAACCAGCAGGTGCGTTTCTCCCCGGCGCTGATGAGCTATGCCGAGCATGGCCTGTTCGTGCCCTACGTCGAGAAGATCCAGGCCGGCCTGTCGATCACCGACTGCCGCGGCGACACCCTCTACCAGTACAACTACCCGCAGCACCTGTACCCGAACTTCGCGGCGATCCCGCCGGTGATGGTCAACAGCCTGCTGTTCATCGAAAACCGCGAACTGCTGGACCCAGCAGACCCGAAAAGCAACCCGGCGGTGGACTGGCCGCGCTTCGCCAAGGCCGCCTACAGCCAGGTGGCCAAGTACCTGGCGCTGCCCGGCCAATCTGCCGGCGGCAGCACCCTGGCCACGCAGCTGGAAAAATACCGGCATTCGCCGGACGGCCTGACCGTGTCCGGCGCCGAGAAGATCCGCCAGATGATTTCGGCCAGCGTACGCGCCTACCAGGGCGGGCCGGACACCACCGAGGCGCGCGAACGCATCGTGCGTGACTACCTCAACAGCGTGCCGTTGTCGGCGGTGCCCGGGCACGGTGAAGTGCATGGCATGGCCGAGGGCCTGCGGGTCTGGTACGGCGCCGATTTCGACCAGGTCAACCAGGCACTCACTTCCACCGCCAGCGACGAGAAAAGCCTGGCCGAGCGCGGCCTGGCCCTGCGCCAGGTGCTGTCGCTGATGATTGCCCAGCGCCGGCCCTCGCATTACCTGTCCAAAGGCCGCATCGAGCTGGCCGAGCTCACCGACGCGCACATCCGCGTGCTCGCCGCCAACGGCATCGTCGAGCGCCCGCTGGCCGACGCGGCCCTGGCCAGCAAGGCGGTGTACCGCGACTGGGTGGCCCAGCCGACCATCGTGCCGATCATCACCAACAAGGGCATCAGCCTGGCCCGCAACCGCCTGGCAGCCATGCTCAACCGCCCGCTGTACGACCTCGACCGCCTCGACCTGTCGGCCACCAGCACCCTGCAGGCCGACCTGAACGTGCAGGTCAGCCAGTACCTGAAGAACCTCGCCGACCCGGCGTTCGCCGCGCAAATGGGCCTGATCGGCGAACGCCTGCTCACCAGCAAGACCACCGACCAGGTCAGCTACAGCTTCACCCTGTTCGAGCGCACCGGCGACGGCTCGCGGGTGCGGGTGCAGACCGACAGCACCAACCAGCCCTTCGACATCAACGAGGGCAGCAAGCTGGAGCTGGGCTCCACCGCCAAGCTGCGCGTGCTGACCACCTACCTGGAAATCATCGCCGAGCTGCACGACAAGTACGCCGGCAAGCCGCCCGCCGAGCTGAAGAAGGTGCCGGTGGCCGAACTCGACCGCATCAGCCAGTGGTCGCTGGAATGGCTGATGCAGAACCAGAAGAACCAGAGCCTCGATGCCATGCTCGACGCGGCCCTTGAGCGCAAGTACTCGGCCAATACCGGCGAGGCGTTCTTCACCGGCGGCGGCATGCACGTGTTCAACAACTTCCGCAAGGAAGACAACAACCGCAACCCGACGCTCAAGGATGCCCTGCGCGAATCGATCAACCTGCCGTTCATTCGCCTGATGCGCGACCTGGTGCGCTACGTCACCTACCAGCAGCCGTACAACCGCGAACCGCTGCTCAGGGACGACAATGACCCACGGCGCCAGGAATACCTGGCGCGCTTCGCCGACCGCGAAGGCAGCAACTACATGATGCGGTTCTGGAAGAAGTACCAGCGCAAGACCTCGCAGCAGCGCCTGGATACCTTCCTCGACAGCATGCGCGTCACCCCGCAGCGCCTGGCGGCGGTGCACCGCTACCTGTTCCCCGAATCCGGCCAGGAAACCTTCAACGCGTTTGTCAGGGCCCACAGCAAGGACGACAAGATCGCCATGGCCAAGCTCACCGACAGCCGCCTGGTGGAAATGTACGAAGCCTATGGGCCGGGCAAGTACGACCTGCCCGACCAGGGCTATATCGCCAAGGTTCACCCGCTGGACCTGTGGATGCTCGGCTACCTGCTGAAGAACCCCGGCGCATCGCTCAAGGACACCCTCAACGCCAGCCGTTTCGAGCGCCAGGAGGTGTACAGCTGGCTGTTCAAGAGCCGCCACCAGGGCGCCCGCGACAGCCGCATCCGCACCATGGTCGAGATCGAGGCGTTCACCGATATCCACCAGCGCTGGAAGCGTGTGGGTTACCCGTTCGACCACCTGGTGCCGTCCCTGGCCACCGCCATCGGCAGCTCCGGCGACCGCCCGGCCGCGCTCTCCGAGCTGGTCGGCATCATCCAGAACGACGGCGTGCGCCTGCCGACCCTGCGTATCGACACCCTGCACTTCGCCCAGGGCACGCCTTACGAAACCCAGCTGCTCAGCGACCCCGACCGCGGCCAGCGGATCCTCCCGGTCGAGGTGGCCCGGGCGCTCAAGGGCGCGATGTCGCAGGTGGTGGACGCCGGTACCGCACGGCGCATCTCGGGCAGCTTCAAGCTGCACGACGGCACGCCGCTGGTGATGGGTGGCAAGACCGGCACCGGCGACAACCGCATCGAAAGCTTTGGCGCAGGTGGCCGGCTGATCGGCTCGCGCTCGCTGAACCGCACCGCCACCTTCGTGTTCTTCCTCGGCGACAACCACTTCGGCACCCTCACCGCCTTCGTGCCGGGGCGCACGGCCGAAGCCTTCACCTTCACCTCGGCACTGCCGGTGCAGGTGCTCAAGGGCATGGCACCGATCCTCATGCCGTACCTGGAACCGAACAACCCCAACGCGTGCAAGGCACCGCAGGTGGCCTTGCAACCGGTACAGCGCAACGACCTATCGAGCAACTAGATGATAATCATCTGCATTTGAGGGCTTGTCTTTAGATATATCTTGAGTAATATCTTGCGATATATCGAAACAGACGGAGCCCCTGCGCCATGCGCGATCATTCCTCCCATGACCCTTTCGAACGCCGCCCTGGCCGCGGCGAGCGCGGCCCACGGGTGTTCGCACCGGGCGACCTGAAACTGCTGATGCTGTCGATGCTGGCCGAGCAGCCTGGCCATGGCTACGACCTGATTCGCCAGATCGAGAACCTGTTCGACGCCAGCTACAGCCCAAGCCCCGGCGTGATCTACCCGACCCTCAGCTACCTCGAAGAAGCCGAGCTGATCAGCGGCCAGATCCAGGGCAGCAAGCGCCTGTACGCCATCACCGATGCCGGTCGCAACGCCCTGGCCGAGCAAGCGGTCGCCCTCGACGGCGTGCGCATGCGCATCGAAGTGAGCAAGCGAGCCCTGCGCGGCCATGACCGCCCCCCCGAAATCCATGAAGCCGTCGGCAACCTGCGCCACGCCCTGCACATGCACAGCGGCCGCTGGACGCCCGACGAGATCGAGCGGGTACGCACCCTGCTCAACGACACCGCCAAGGCCATCGCCTCTGGGCCGGCCGTTACGGAGAACACCCCATGAGCGACACCATCCACCGCGTCAACCACGAAATCCGCCAGCGCCGCCTTGTGGTGCTGCGGGTCACCGACCTGACCCCGCGCATGCGCCGCGTCACCCTCGGTGGCGCCGAGCTGGCCGGTTTCACCAGCGTCGGCACGGACGACCACATCAAGCTGCTGTTTGCCTGCACGCCCGAGGAGCAGGTGACCATCGATGCGCGCAACCTGGGCCGCGACGGCGGCGCCCGGCCGACCATGCGCGAATACACACCACGGCGCATCGACCTGGCGAACCTGGAGCTGGACATCGATTTCGTGCTGCACGGCGACGGTCCGGCGTCGACCTGGGCCGCCCAGGCCGCGCCGGGGCAGACGCTGGACATCGCCGGGCCACGGGCCTCGATGGTGGTGCCGGATATTTTCGACAGTTACCTGCTGATCGGCGATGAAACGGCGATCCCGGCCATTGCGCGACGCCTGGAAGAACTGCCGGCAGGGCGCCAGGTGCTGGCGGTGATCCAGATCGAGGATGAACAGGAGCGCCAGCCACTGCCGAGCAAGGCCCAGGTCGAGGTGATCTGGGTGCGCCGGAAAGGCGAAGACCTGCTGGAGCGGGTGAAGCACCTGGCGCTGCCAGGTGGCCGGTTGTACGGCTGGGTGGCGCTGGAGAAGGCACTGACCCGCCAGGCCAAGGCATTGCTGCTGGACAAAGGCGTGCCCGAGGATGCCCTCAAGGCCGCTGCCTACTGGCGAGCTGACGGCAGCGCCGACGACGAGTGAGGTTGCCAGTACTGCATTATCGCGGGGCAAGCCCGCTCCCACGCCAATATGGATACGTGGGAGCGGGCTTGCCCCGCGATAACACCAACAATTTCATCAAGGCCTGCGCCAGCGATCCAACCCCAGCAATACCAGCCCTATCCCCCAAAACCCCGCCAGCACCCCCAGGGCATTGACCATCACCTGCCCATACCCCAACCGCGCCACATCGACGAAGGGATACGGATAGACCCCGATCTCATGCCCGCGCAACAGCACAAAGGCAAAATACAGCCCCGGATACAGCGCCCACAGCGCAAGGTGCCACAGCCGCAGTTGCCCCTTCGGCACCTCGAACCACCAATACAGAAAGAACAGCACCGGCATCACGTCGTGCAGCAGCTCGTCCGCCAACCATTGCCAGCCCTGGGGTTGCCACAGGTGGCGCAACAGCAGGCTGTAGGCCAGGCCCACCAGCAGGATGCTGGCGGCGATGCACGAACTGACCGCAGGTGAGAGGAACCAGCGCCTGGCCGCCGACTCGCGACCGAACGCGGCATGGCTCAATACCGTGGCCGCCAGGGTGTTGCTCAGCACGGTGAAAAAACAGAACAGGTTGACCAGCCCGCCAATCAGGCTGGCCTGCGCCTGCCAGCGCGCCAGCAGCACCAGGTACAACTGGATCGCCAGGCCCGCCCAGCCGAGCACGGCGGCGAGCGTCAACCAGGGGCGGCGCGGCATCAGCCTTTGCGCTGCAGCTTCACGTACAGCTGCTCGACCTTCTCCCGCGCCCAGGGCGTCTTGCGCAGGAAGGTCAGGCTCGACTTGATGGTCGGGTTGCTCTTGAAGCAGCGGATATCGACGCGCTCGGCCAGGCCCTGCCATTGGTAGTGCGCCACCAGCTCGGTGAGGATCTGCTCGAGGGTCTTGCCGTGCAGCGCATTGTGTTGGGCCGTGCTCATGCCAGTGCTCCAGGTTCGGGAAGGTGCGCACCTTACACGAGTGTAGAGGGCTAGTGGCATCTACGGCCTGTGCAGGTGTGCCCTGTAGGAGCGGCCTTGTGTCGCGAAAGGGGCGCGCAGCGGCCCCAGGATCGTGGCCATGGCATAGATCGTTGGGGCTGCTTTGCAGCCCTTTCGCGACACAAGGCCGCTCCTACAGACAAATACGCCAACCCACAAAGTACTGGCCAGCACCGAACGGCTTGTGATGGAATGTTATAAAGTAACTATTAACAATCTGCCAAGGAACGCCACATCTCCATGCGTCACATGCCGCTGCACCTCTCCCCTCTTGCCGTCGCACTCTGGCTGGCCTCGCCCGCAAGCCACGCCGTCGAGCTGCAACCCCAGGTGATCACCGCCAACCCGCTGGGCAACGCGCAACTGGCCGCCCCCAGCACCGTGCTCGAAGGCGACGCGCTGCTGCAACAGCAGCACGGCAGCCTGGGCGAGACCCTGAACAAACAGCCCGGCGTCGCCTCCACCTGGTTCGGCCCCGGCGCCAGCCGCCCGGTGATCCGTGGCCTGGACGGCGACCGTATCCGCATCCTGCGCAACGGCGTCGGCGCCCTGGACGCCTCGTCGCTGTCCTATGACCACGCCGTGCCGCTGGACCCGGTCACCGTCGAACGGGTCGAGATCGTGCGTGGCCCGGCCGCCCTGCTGTACGGCGGCAACGCCATCGGCGGTGTGGTCAACACCTTCGACAACCGCATCCCCGACGCGCCCATCGACGGCATCCACGGCGCCGGTGAGCTGCGCTATGGCGGCGCCGACACCACCCGCAGCAGCGCCGGCAAGCTGGAAGCCGGCAACGGCGCCTTCGCCCTGCACCTGGATGCCAACAGCCGCCAGTTCAACGACCTGCGCATCCCCGGTTACGCACGCAGCTCGAAGGTGCGCGACGCCGACGAGCCTGGCAGCAAGCACCGCCTGGACAACAGCGACGGCCGCCAGGACGGTGGAGCAATCGGCGGCAGCTATCACTGGGACCACGGCTACACCGGCCTGTCCTACAGCCGCTACGACAGCAACTACGGCTCGGTGGCCGAACCCGGTGTGCGCCTGGACATGCAACAGGACCACTACGGCTTCGCCTCGGAACTGCGCGACCTCGACGGCCCGTTCAGCTCGGTCAAGGTCGATGCCGGCTACACCGACTACCAGCACCGCGAGATCGAAAGCGGCGAAGTGCACACCACCTTCAAGAACAAAGGCTACGAGGCGCGCATCGAGGCGCGGCACCAGCCGCTCGGCCCGGTCGAGGGGGTGATCGGCGCGCAGGTTAGCCGCAACGAATTCTCCGCCCTGGGTGAAGAGGCATTCGTCCCGCACACCGACACCGACAGCCTGGCGCTGTTCATGCTCGAACAATGGCAGGCCACCGAGCGCCTGAACCTCAGCCTGGGCGCCCGCCTGGAGCACACCCGCGTCGACCCCGATGCCAAGGGCAACGAAACCTTCGCCGCCGCCGACAGCGCCAGCAGCTTCAACGCCTTCAGCCTCTCTTCCGGCGCCGTCTACCAGCTCGACCCGGTGTGGGCGCTGGCCGCCAACCTGGGCTACACCGAGCGCGCCCCGACCTTCTACGAGCTGTACGCCAACGGCGCCCACGTCGCCACCGGCGCCTTTGAGGTGGGTGACGCCAACCTGAACAAAGAGAAAGCCATCTCCGGCGACCTGGCCCTGCGCTTCGACAATGGCACCCACAAGGGCAGTGTCGGCGTGTTCTACAGCCACTTTCGCAACTACATCGGCCTGATCGGTACCGGCAACCTGCGCGAAGGGCACGATCATGACCATGACGAAGATCATGATCACGACCATGAGCACGAAGGCTTCCCCGAGTACCAGTACCAGGGCGTGCGTGCGCGCTTCTATGGCATCGAGGCCCAGGACCGTTGGCAGTTGCTGGAGAACCGCTACGGCAGTTTCGCCCTGGAGCTGTCGGGCGACTACACCCGGGCGAAGAACCTCGACAGCGGCGAGCCGCTGCCGCGCATCGCGCCTTTGCGCCTGAACAGCGGGCTGGTGTGGGAACTGGATCGCTGGCAGGCGCGGGTCGACGTGCAGCATGCTTCTTCGCAGCACCGTAAGCCGGCCAATGAGACCAGCACCGATGGCTACACCACCCTGGGTGCCAGCCTGGGGTATCGCTTCGATATCGGCCAAAGCCAGTGGCTGGCCTTTGTGCGTGGGGAGAACCTGACGGACCAGACGGTGCGCTATGCCAGTTCGATCCTGCGGGATATCGCGCCGGCGCCGGGGCGTAGTGTGGAGGTAGGGCTGCGTACGAGCTTCTAAACCCATCGCGGGGCAAGCCCGCTCCCACGAAAACCTGAACCGCTCGTGGGAGCGGGCTTGCCCCGCGATGGCCCTGACTATTACCCCTCCAGCAACAATCCCCTGCGACATTTTGTCTTTTTTTCTTACAACTTCCCCTATATCCTCCCCGCCGCAAGCTGAATCGCTTCATCGAATACCTTTCGCAGCCTTTTCCCTTCGATGCTCCCACGCCTCGTTGCGCTTGCCGTTTCTTCAACAATCAAAAGATAGCGCTATCTCATGCTCCAGTTGCCCACTACCCGCTACGCCGGACTCGCCTTCGCCACCCTGCTCGGCAGCCTGTCCCCCACCACCAGCGCCAGCGAACTGTTCGCCAAGGACTCCCCCTGGATGCTCGGCGACTGGGGCGGCACCCGCACCGACCTGCTGGAAAAGGGCTACGACTTCACCCTCGGCTACACCGGCGAGATGGGCAGCAACCTGCACGGTGGCTACAGCCACGACCGCGCCGCACGCTACAGCGACCAGTTCACCTTCGGCGTGAACATGGACCTGCAGAAGATCCTCGGCTGGCATGACACCGAATTCCAGCTGACCGTCACCGAGCGCCACGGCAACAACATCAGCAACGACCGCATCAACGACCCGCGCGTCGGCGGCTTCACCTCGGCCCAGGAAGTCTGGGGCCGCGGCGAAACCTGGCGGCTGACGCAGATGTGGATCAAGCAGAAGTACTTCGACGGTGCGCTGGATGTGAAATTCGGCCGCTTCGGCGAAGGCGAAGACTTCAACAGCTTCCCGTGCGACTTCCAGAACCTGGCGTTCTGCGGCTCGCAGGTCGGCAACTGGGTGGGCGGCATCTGGTACAACTGGCCGGTCAGCCAGTGGGCGCTGCGCGTGCGCTACAACCTGAACGACGAGCTCTATGCCCAGGTCGGCGTGTTCGAGCAGAACCCGTCCAACCTCGAATCGGGCAACGGCTTCAAGCTCAGCGGCAGCGGCACGCAAGGTGCGGTGATGCCGGTCGAGCTGGTGTGGAGCCCGCGGCTCAATGGCCTGAAAGGGGAATATCGCGCCGGCTACTACTACAGTAATGCCAAGGCACAGGATGTTCTGAAGGACAGCAACGGCGCCCCGGCCGCCATCAGCGGCGCCGCCTACCGCAGCAGCTCGAGCAAGCACGGCCTGTGGCTCGGCGTGCAGCAGCAGGTGACCGCGCAGGCGTCCGACCAGTCGCGTGGCCTGAGCCTGTTCGCCAATGCCACGGTGCACGACAAGAAGACCAATGCCATCGACAACTATGTACAGGCAGGTGTGGTTTACAAAGGGCCGTTCGACGCCCGCGCCAAGGACGACATCGGTTTCGCCCTGGCCCGTGTGCACGTCAACCCCGGCTACCGCAAGAACGCCCGCCTCATCAACCAGGCCGCCGGTCTCTACGACTACGACAACCCTGGCTACCTGCCCGTGCAGGACACCGAATACAGCGCCGAACTCTATTACGGCATCCACCTGGCCAACTGGCTCACCGTGCGCCCGAACCTGCAGTACATCCGCCACCCGGGCGGGGTGTCGCACGTCGATGATGCGCTGATCGGTGGCCTGAAGATCCAGAGCACTTTCTAACCTCCCCTTCCACTCTACGGAGAACAGACGATGAGCACTGACGGTGCCAACAATGGAACCCGCTGGCTACCGCGCCTGATGGGCGTGCTGCTGTTGCTGATGGGCCTGGCCCTGCTGGCCGGCGGCATCAAGCTGAGCCAGCTGGGCGGTTCGCTTTACTACCTGATCGCCGGGGTCGGCTTCGCCCTGTCCGGCATCCTGCTGCTGGCCAAGCGCCGCATCGCCCTGGGCCTGTACGGCCTGGTGCTGCTGGGCAGCACGGTCTGGGCCCTGCTGGAAGTCGGCCTGGATTGGTGGCAACTGGTGCCACGCCTGGCCATCTGGTTCGCCATCGGCGTCGTGCTGCTGCTGCCGTGGGCGCGTCGCCCGCTGATCGGGCCTGCATCGAAGATCAATACCGCCCTGCTCAGCGTGGCCGTGGTAGCCTCCGGCGCCACAGCCGTGGCCAGCCAGTTCACCCACCCGGGCGAAATTCGTGGCGCGTTCACCCGCGACGACAGCGAAATGGGCAGCGCCGCTCCGGCCATGCCGGACGGTGAATGGCAGGCCTACGGCCGTACCGAACACGGCGACCGCTACTCGCCGCTGCGCCAGATCACCCCGCAGAACGCCTACCGCCTGGAAGAAGCCTGGCGCATCCGCACCGGTGACCTGCCGACCGAAAACGACCCGGTGGAGCTGACCAACCAGAACACCCCGCTGAAAGTGAACGGCATGCTCTATGCCTGCACCGCCCACAGCAGGCTGTTGGCCCTGGACCCGGACACCGGCGCCGAGATCTGGCGCTACGACCCGCAGGTCAAGAGCCCTACAGGTACCTTCAAGGGCTTCGCCCACATGACCTGTCGTGGCGTCTCCTACTACGACGAGAACAGCTACGTCAGCCGTGACGGCAGCCCCGCGCCGAAAATCACCGACGCCGGCCAGGCCGTGGCCCAGGCCTGCCCGCGCCGCCTCTACCTGCCTACCGCCGACGCCCGCCTGATCGCCATCAACGCCGACAACGGCAAGGTCTGCGAAGGCTTCGCCAACCAGGGCGTGATCGACCTGACCCGCGGCATCGGCCCATTCACCGCCGGTGGCTACTACTCCACCTCGCCGGCGGCGATCACCCGCAGCCTGGTGATCATCGGCGGCCACGTGACCGACAACGAGTCGACCAACGAGCCGTCCGGCGTGATCCGCGCCTATGACGTGCACGACGGCCACCTGGTGTGGAACTGGGACAGCAACAACCCGGACGACACCAAGCCCCTGGCCGACGGCAAGTTCTACAGCCGCAACTCGGCCAACATGTGGTCGATCGCCAGCGTCGATGAAGACCTCGGCATGATCTACCTGCCGCTGGGCAACCAGACTCCCGACCAATGGGGCGCCGACCGCACCCCGGGCGCCGAGAAGTACAGCGCCGGCATCGTCGCCCTGGACCTGGCCACCGGCAAGGCGCGCTGGAACTACCAGTTCACCCACCATGACCTGTGGGACATGGACGTCGGCAGCCAGCCGACCCTGGTCCACCTGAAGACCGACGACGGCGTCAAGCCCGCGGTCATCGTGCCGACCAAGCAAGGCAGCCTGTATGTGCTCGACCGCCGCGATGGCACGCCGATCGTGCCGATCCGCGAGATCCCGGTACCACAAGGCGCGGTCAAGGGCGACCACACCGCACCGACCCAGGCCCGCTCCGACCTCAACCTGCTCGGCCCGGACCTGACCGAACAGGCCATGTGGGGCGCCACGCCGTTCGACCAGATGCTCTGCCGCATCCAGTTCCGCAGCCTGCGCTACGAAGGCCAGTACACCCCGCCGTCCGAGCAGGGCAGCCTGGTCTATCCGGGCAACGTCGGCGTGTTCAACTGGGGCAGCGTGTCGGTCGACCCGGTGCGCCAGCTGCTGTTCACCTCGCCCAACTACATGGCCTTCGTGTCGAAGATGGTGCCGCGTGAGCAGGTTGCCGAAGGCAGCAAGCGCGAAAGCGAGACCAGCGGCGTGCAGCCGAACACCGGTGCGCCGTACGCCGTGACCATGCACCCGTTCATGTCGCCGCTGGGCGTGCCGTGCCAGGCTCCGGCCTGGGGCTATGTGGCCGCCATCGACCTGTTCACCAACAAAGTGGTGTGGAAGCACAAGAACGGCACCACCCGTGACAGCACCCCGGTACCGATCGGCATGCCGGTGGGCGTACCGAGCATGGGCGGCTCGATCGTCACCGCCGGTGGCGTGGGCTTCCTCAGCGGCACCCTGGACCAGTACCTGCGCGCCTATGACGTGAAGAACGGTGAAGAGCTGTGGAAAGCCCGCCTGCCGGCAGGCGGCCAGGCCACGCCGATGACCTACACCGGCAAGGACGGCAAGCAGTATGTGCTGGTGACTGCCGGCGGCCACGGTTCACTGGGCACCCGCATGGGTGACTACATCATCGCTTACAAACTCGCCGAGTAAGCCTGCAATGCGGTGGTGAACCCACCACCGCTTTCGCGGGTAAACCCGCTCCCACAGGTTGGACTGCCCCCAAAAAGTTGGACAGATTAGCTGGCGGCCTGGGCCCTGTACTCGACAGGGCTCAGGCCGTTCAGTTTCTGCTTTATGCGGTCATGGTTGTAGTAGCG
>NZ_JAVYJF010000028.1:0-63525 GCF_032621715.1 Pseudomonas sp. zfem004
AACTGCGTACCGACCGCCACGGCGCCATCCGCGCTGCGGGCGGCCTGCTGGTGACCACCGAGCCTCGCGCCAACGAAGCCAAGCACCACAAGGACCTGCCCGAAACCGCCGAACGCCTGGCCACCGCCAGCGACCAGCAAGACAGCCTCGCGGAACTGGCCAAGCAGATGCAGGCCCAGGAACCCGGCGACCAGGACACCGTGGCCAAGGACCTGCACACGCAGCACCAAGGCATCCTCGGCAGCGGCCCCGGCGACCTGACGAAAAACGAATTCGCCGAATTCACCCAACCGCACCTGGTGCTCTCGAGCCCTGCCGGTATCGCCCTGACCACCCCCGGCCCCAACCACCTCACCAGCGGCAGCCACCTGGCCCTGAGCAGCACCGGCCACACCAGCATGTCCGTCGGCAAGCGCCTGCTGGCCAGCGCCAGCCAGGGCATGCGCTTCTTCGTCCAGAGCCTGGGCTGGAAGCTGGTCACGGCCTCCGGCGACATCGATATCCGCGCCCTGAAGGACAGCATCAACCTGCTGGCCAAGCTCGACATCACCGCCAACGCCGACCGCATCCTGCTCAAGGCCAAGACCGAGCTGGTGGTGCAGGGCGGCGGCAGCGCCACCACCTACAACGCCGGCGGCATCACCCACGTCACCAGCGCCAACTACACCGCCAAGGCCGCGCAGTTCGCCCATATCGGCGCGGCGAGCATGGCCGGCACCTTCCCCGAGCCACCCAAGCCCGGCAAGGGCGCGCTGGAGCTGTTCAACCTGTACGCCAACACCAAAGGCATCAAGGCCGGCGACTACGAAGTCACCGACGCCCTGGGCACGCTGCTCAAGGGCACGCTGGACGGGCAGGGGTTCAAGGCCGTGTCCGGCGCGGCGCCGGGGCCGGCCTGGGTCAACTTCGGCCGCGATCCCTCGCCGCCCTGGGCGCCGAGCAGCTACATCGGCGTGGTCGAGTGGCCGGTACAGCCCCCCGACCCCAACAGCCTGTCGAGCCAGCTGGAGTCGCTGGTCGAGAAGCTGCCGCTGCCCAAGGGCGAAGGCGGCCTGTTCGACAAGGCCAAGCAACTGGCCAGCAGCGGCATGGACGCGGCCAAGACCGGCATGAGCCTGCTCAAGACCGGCCAGGGCGCCATGCAGACCGCGCAACAGGTACAGGGCGCATTGAAAGGCGGCGTCGCCGGCCTGCCGCAGCTGGCCAGCACCGCCAGCTCGGCGCTACCGGCCGCCTCCAGCGCCATGGCCAGCCTGCCAAGCCTGCCCAAGCTGCCAGCGATGCCCAAGCTCCCCGCTTTCAAGGCCCCGAGCCTGAACACCGTCACCGATCTTCTGCCAAGTGAATTGATGTCATGACCGCCGATACTTCTGAAAAATCACGTCCAGCCCAGGCGGCGGTCGTCCCCCTCGACCAGATCGGCATGGCCGACGTCAGCCGCGGCGCCGCCGTGTTCGATGCCTGGCTGCGCGACATCAGTGGCGGGTACGTCAACCTCGAACGGCTCAAGGACACCGCCGAGGTGTTGCCAGTCATTGGCAACATCATCGCCCTGGTGGATGCGGTGGGCGATATCGTCAATCTGGCCAGTGCCAAGGAACCCGACCCGTGGGATTGGGTGAGCCTGGGCATCAACCTGATTGGCGTGATCCCCGCGCCGCCGACCATGGCTGCCGCGCGCAAAGGCCTGCGGCCGATGCTTACCCTGGCCCGCCAGGAGGGCAAGGAGATCCTCGGCGACGCGCTGGTCGAGATCATCGTCGGCCACCTCAACGCCGACCTGCTCGGTGAACTGGACACCTTCCTGGTCGACGCCCAGGCCCAGCTCGACAGCATCCTCGGCGATGCTGCCAAGACCGGCGAGAGGCTGATCCTCAACACGGCCGACGCCATCGACGCCATCGTCCTCGGCAAGCTCGACAGCAAGGGCGACCTGGACAAGGCCACGCAGATGGCGCAGAAGGTCAGCGATACCTGGAAGTCCGACCCTGCGGTGGCCTTCGAGAACGCATTCGGCGCGCTGAGCAATGCCTACTCGGCAATGGGAAAGGGCGCGGCCAACACACTGCTGAGCAACGCCGTGCCCACGTCGGTGCAGAACGACGTGCTCAAGAGCACCCAGCAGTTCCGCAAGCTCGCGCCGCAGATGAGCGGCAAGTTGATGAGCCTGGCCAACGCGGACAACAAGGACTCGATCAAGAGCCTGCTGGTGATGCTGCATGACAGCAGTACGAAGTGGCACCACCGCAATCCCAAGGCTATGCCTACGGTGGTCAAGCAGGACAAAGTCACCGAAGCCAAGCACCAGGGTTCCAAGGGTCGTACCGAGTCGATCACCAACCAGGGCCCGGCCACCAAGGCGGCCAATGACCAGAAGAACGAGGCCTGCACCAGTACCTGCAACCGCATCAACTTCGCCCTGGGCAGCGAGTCGCTGCACCATACCGACTTCAGCCTGCCTGGCCCGTTCCCGGTCACCTGGACGCGTACCTACAACTCGCGCCTGGACAAGCTGGATAACGGCATTCTCGGTGCCCGCTGGATCACCGAGTTCACCACCTGCATCGACGTGCTCGACCAAGGCGTGGTGTTCCACGACATGGACGGTCGCAGCCATGAGTACCCGCTGCCCAAGCAAGGCAAGCCGCACCACGACGCGGTGGAGTACTTCACCCTGGTGCGTACCAGCGAGCAGCAGTTGGTGCTGCTGCGTGGCCTTGCACGGCAGGAAACCTACGCCCGCCATGGCGACCGCTTCTACCTGACTCACATCAAGCTGCGCAGTGGCGCCGGCGCGATGTTGCACTACGAGCACCGCCACCACGACCGCCCGGTGCTGTCGGACATCAACACCTATCAGGACGACGACCCGAGCAAGGTGCACCTGCAACTGGGCACGCTGCTCGATGATCACGGCCACCTCCAGGGCCTGTGGCAGGTGGTCGATGGCAGGCCGCTGCGCCAGCTGTGCGCCTACCACTACGACGATCAGGGCGACCTTACCGCCGCCCAGGACGAGTACGGCGCCGCTTGGCGCTATCAGTACCAGCACCACCTGATCACCCGCTACACCGACCGGACCGACCGCGGCATCAACCTCGAATGGGACGGCAGCGGTCCGCAGGCCAAGGCCATCCACGAATGGGCCGACGACGGCAGTTACGAGACCCGTCTGCAGTGGGACGAGCGCATCCGCCTGACCTATGTCACCGATGCCCACGGCCAAGAGACCTGGCACTACTACGACGCCGAGGGTTACACCTACCGGATCAAGCACCCGGACGGTAATTCCGAATGGCTGTTCCGTGACGTGCGCAAGAACGTCATCCGCCACGTCCACCCCGACGGCAGCCAGGACCGCTACGTCTACGATGAGCGCAGCAACCGCCTCAAGCACATTCGTGCCGACCACAGCGTGGTGCACTTCGCCTACGACGACCAGGATCAACTGATCAAGATCAGCGACGCCGAGGGCGGGCAGTGGCTGCGCGACTACGACGAGCGCGGCAACCTGGTCGAGACCGTAGACCCGCTGGGCAACAAGACCGAGTTCGCCTATACCCCGGCCGGGCTGGTCAAGGCGATCAAAGACGCCATCGGCAACGAGAAAAAACTTGGCTACAACGACGCCGGGCAGTTGCTCGAATACACCGACTGCTCGGGCAAGACCAGCCAGTGGACGTACGACACGTCCGGCCAACTGATCGAGTTCGCCGACGCGGCGGGCAACAAGACCGCCTATGAGTACAAGGCCGGCCAATTGGCCAAAGTCACTCATCCGGACAAGACCGAAGAGCGCTTCGAGCGTGACGCCGAGGGTCGCCTGTTGGCCCATGTCGACGCGCTCGACCGTTGCACCACTTGGTCCTATACCGCTGCCGGTATGCTAGCCGAACGCGTGGATGCCAACGAGCATACCCTGCGTTATCGCTGGGACAAGCTCGGCCGCCTGATCGGGCTGGAAAACGAAAACGAGAGCAAGGCCAACTTCCTCTACGACCCGGTCGGCCGGCTGCTGCAGGAGACCGGCTTCGATGGCTTGGTCACTCGTTACCAGTACGACCCGAACAGCGGACGCCTGGCGAGCACTGAAGTGGGCCAGCGCCGAATCGACCTGCGTTTCGACCGCATGGGCCGCCTGGCCGAGCGTACGGCGCGCCTGGGTGATCAGAGCCAGAGCGAAACCTTTGCCTATAACGGCAACGGTCAGTTGATCCAGGCGATCAATGCGGCCAGCAAGCTGCAATGGTTCCACGACGAAGCGGGCAACCTGACTCGTGAGCATCAGCACTACCTGGCCACCGGCACGCCGATGGTTGCAGTGTGGCAGCACGAATACGATGCGCTCAATCGGCGGGTTAGCACGATTCGCCCGGATGGCCACAAGGTCAGCTGGCTGACCTACGGCAGCGGCCACCTGCTCGGCATGACGCTCGACCAGCACGAGATGCTGGCCTACGAGCGCGATGACCTGCATCGTGAGGTGGTGCGGCACCAAGGCAATAAGCTGATGCAGACCCAGGCCTGGGACCCGGCCGGGCGTTTGCAAGAGCAGCTGCTGGGCAGCCATGACGGCCAGTCCACGTTGCTCAAGCGTCAGTACCGTTATGACGCTGCGGGGCAATTGACCAATATCCATGACACTCGTCGTGGTCAGCTGGAGTATCAATACGATCCAGTCGGCCGTCTGTTGCAAGCGACCAGCCGCCTGGGCGTGGAGACCTTCGCCTTCGATCCAGCCGGTAACCTGCTGGACGAGAAGACTCAGGAACTGAATCGGCCGCTGGAAGCCGATCCACGTCGCAACAAACTGATGGACAACCTGCTGCGCGAGTACGCCGGGACCCATTACCGTTACGACGAACGCGGTAACCTGGTGCACCGCCTGCACAACGGTTCCCATGCCCACTTCACCTGGGACCTGTTCGACCGGCTGACGGGCTACAACGATGACAAGCTCAAGGTCGATTACAGCTACGACGCCCTAGGCCGGCGCCTGCACAAGCATTCGTTGGCGCACTTCTGGGACCGCCCTGAGGCGGGCACGGGCTGGAACCAGCTCCAGCGGGCCAAGCGCCAACGCGAACTCGGCTGTGGCTTCACCCTGTTCGGCTGGGACGGCGACACCCTGGCCTGGGAGAGCTCACCGCCGCGAGATGAAGGCGACACTGGCCGCACCGTGCATTACCTGTACGAACCGGGCAGCTTCGTGCCGGTCGCCCAGGCCCTGCGCAAGAGCCCGATCCGTCTGCACAAGCAACCGGACTGGAGTCAGCGCGAGTATGACTTTGATCAGGATCCGCTGTGGCACACCGAGGTGAAAGCACAGGCGTTGGATGCGATTGCGTGGTACCAGTGCGACCACCTCGGTACGCCGATGGAGCTGACCGATGATCAGGGCAATGTAGCTTGGGCGGGGCAGTACAAGGCCTGGGGTGAAGTCAAAGAGGAGCGCTCGGACTGGGCGAAACAGCACGCTCTGAGCAACCCTCTTCGCTTTCAAGGGCAGTACCACGACCATGAGACGGGGCTGCAATACAACCGCTACCGATACTATGATTCAAGGGTTGGCCGTTTCATTGGCCAAGACCCAATAAAATATGCCGGTGGCTCTAACCTTTATGCATACACAATCAACCCCGTCGGATGGTTGGACCCTCTGGGGCTGGCTAGAGTCAAAGGTATTACTCCAAATAACAAAGGCACTGCCACAAAACTAGAAGGTGGAGCATTGTCAGAGCCAAGGGTCGGATATAGCACTACTGCTGGAGGGGAAGGTATCCAGCATCCCGTTGTAGCTGAACTCTATCAGCAGGCAGAGGCTGCGGGTGAAACATCCCCATACCATGGGTTCTGCGGAGAGGCAGATGTGCTAAGTAAAGTGGCGCATGAGAATAAAGTTGAAAGCGTTGATCAGTTGAGGGAAGTTGTAGGTGGAGGCACATCAACAACAATTCGCAACGATGGTAAGCCAATGCCGTATTGCAAATCTTGTGGCCATGTGATGAAAAATCTTGGTGTTAGAGATGGAGCTGTATCATGCTCGGAACAGTAGATCAGTTGATGGTTGATAGGTTTGAAGAGGATTTTTTAAATTCTGGCCTTGCCACTTATGACCTTTCTTCCTGTTTGGCAGGCTACTTGAAAGGCTTGTTGGATTCGGGGGTTGTTGGTTTTGATAATGAGGCTAATAGAAAATTTGCCGAGCTTTTAGGTTCTGCAGAAAGGAGAGAGTGGCCCGCGACTGAAACTCCTGAGAAAGAAATGGCCAGGAAGTATTTTTGGTCGAAAGTCCACTCGTATAAAGGAGTGGATGATGCTTTGTCATCTTTCGCTAGGTGCTGTGTTTTTTGTGCGAATAATGATGAAGATTGGGTGGATCACTTACTAGGTGAGGATACGCCTTTTCTTTTATATGCTGACGAACTGGAAAGAATGCGGAGTGGGAAAACGAACGAATTGGTGGCGTATTTTAGAGGGTTTTTAAACTTGCCAGAAAAGTGAAGCTGATGGAAAAGATGGGTGGATTTATTTTTTGTTCTAAAGTAAAAAATAAATCCATCCCCTCTTCTAAGTTGTGGAGGCGTTGGAGAGCAGTCGTCTCATAATGGCGTCAGGTCTATAGGCAATCCTAGGGCGGGCTCTGTTGATGGTGTAGGTGATCACTATTGCTTCAACTGTCGGAGCAGGAAATAATGAGTTTCGTTCGATTTGTGAGTTCGCAGGTATTAACAGTCATTTATGATGAGGTTCCTTTTTTTTGTTGGTGCTGAAGTGCTAGAGGTTATATTTAAGCAGGACGGGCCATCGATTTTTGTTAGGTTCATGACGAAGGAAAAGCCTCTGAGAAAACTTTCCAGGTGGCCGAGTCTATATGATGTTGTGCATGTGCAAATTTCATTTGGCGCGGTGGAGGGTTTAATTTTTTCTAAAGTGATGAAGCAGTTATATAATGAAAAATGAATTCAGGGGCAATCCTAGTCATGAACAAGAGGAAGCATGTAAGCGGTACGGTGTTTCACCGCGCGCACCTGAAGAGCGAGTGGCTGTAGCGTTTAATACTCTAAGTGAGTCTCCGATCTACGGCACACGTATTCGAGATGCGAAAGAAGGTGGAGTGAGTTGGTTTTTCTACTGCGGGAATCATTCGGATGCGGATGATTTTTACCAAGCGCTTCATGCTCATCATCTAATAGAAGACTTGCCGGAGGTTGTTAAATATTTATATCTTCCAGAAGGCGCTAATTTCATCATCGACAGAAATGGCTATGAAGATGTGTGGTTTGATTAGTTTGCGGCGCAACTTTGTGGGGCTTTCAGATGGTCTTGAGCGCGTCGTTTCGCAGTGAAGTTGGCTCGATCTTACTCTGCGGAGCACTAGTGTTCTTGAAGCCATGCAGGTCTCGCTGAAGTCTTGAGCCACCTGTATGGCTTTGTCCAAACTCATCCTGCTGTCAGGCTTGACGAGGATGATGGCGTCGGCGGAGTAGTTGATTATATTGCTCGCTATGACCCTCAACCAGCATGAGGTGGTGCGCCACCAGGACAACATGCTGATGCAGACCCAGGCCTGGGATCCGGTCGGGCGTTTGCAGGAACAACTGCTGGGCAGCCATGCCGGCCAGTCCACTCTGCTCAAGCGTCAGTACCGTTGCGACGCTGCCAGTCAACTCACCAATATCCATGACACTTGTCGTGGTCAGTTGGAGTATCAATACGACCCAGTCGGTCGTTAGCTGCAGGCGACCAGTCGCCTCGGCGTGGAAATCTTTGACTTCGACCAGGCCGGCAACCTGCTGTATCAGAAAACCCAAGAGCTGAGCCGTCCGCTGGAAGCGGATCCCCACGGACGACAAGCTTGATGTCCATGAGCTTGTGAGAAACAAGGCGCTTGAGCAGATGGGGTGTTCAGGCGGTTCATGGATGGACAGCAATCCATCAATTGCACTCACGAGTTACCAAAACGTCAAAGTGCATAGAGATTGACGAGGGAGCATCTAGGGACTAACGGCAAGAATGAATTCGAACTTGTTGCCGATGGTAAGCTCAGCAAGAGGTATATGGATGTTTGGCAAGGAGTACTCAGAAAATCAGGTGTAAGCGCGGCTCAAGCTAGCGAATGCGCACACAGTCAAATACATTTTTGAAGAATATGTGTTGCTGCAACTGATAGGAGAAGAGAATTTTGAGGAAGCTGATATTCAAGCCAGATGCTGTAAGTACTCAGGATCCCCATGTGGGAGGAGGTTGCGCTTTGCCGAATGATTTTGCGTGGCCCAAGGACTCCAAAGGCAAGGCGCTTCTCCATTTAATGACTTTTCCGGCAGGCTGGGTCGAGGAAGACGCGGAGGGCTGGCTATCATTGTTCACACCTTACGATCAACAGGATACTTATCTTCATTGGGAGGAGCTAACCATTGATGGTGAAAATGAGTCTGTAGTTATATATCATGATAATTGCGGTCATGTTCGTAATGAGTATGGTGATCTTTCTCCGGCTCGTAAGATTGAGCTTGAAGTTTCTAGTGCTGCGGAAGCGGATAAGGATTTTACTTCGCGAGCAGGCGGAGCGATTGCCTGGGTGCAAGACGTGGAGTCTTTATCAGGTAGCAACTGCCGAATGATGATAAATGGGGATGATATAGATGTTGGCTTTGCTGAAGAGTCAGGCATTTTTTCCGACGGAGTAGTCTATGTTTTTTTGAAGGATAATTTTCAGCTAGATTCCAGGCCTAGCGTGCAGGGAATAATGTCATTCCAGTTCTCCTGATATGGTTGGATTTTGCTAGCCTGGCAGTATTTTGCCTTCAGGTTTTTAAGTATAGGAAGAAGTTCGTAGTGTTTTGTTGATTGGTTCAATGTGTTTTTTTTGTCGGAAAGTCCAAAAAGTGGCACAACTCCTAGCAATGAAAAGCAATACGACCATGTTGAGCGGACTCGAAAGGTGGTGGTGATACGGAAGAGAGCGTCCAGGCTCTGTGTAGGAAAGGCAATCGTGGACTCTCTAATCACCCAAAAGAAAAAACAAGCTGTTGAGTCGTATTGGTGTTAGACAATGACTGTGCAGAGAATTTTATGGATTCCTATGAGAAAATAGTTTTTAACCTCATTCCCGATGAAGATGACTACCCTCCCGTATCAACGGAGGCCATATGGGGAGTAAGAGTCGGGGCTGGCGAATATAAAATTGATAACGTCCCCGCTTATATATATGGCGTTAGCAAGGGTGACGTGGTCAAGGCTGAGAAGATAGATGGGGAATCCGTAGCCATTAGCGTCCTGCACCAGGGAGGCCATACCACGCTGAGAGTCTTTGTCGAGGACAAAGACCTTAAGGCACAAGTGATTAAGGAAATCGAAGCCCTCGGTGGGCGTTGCTCGGTGAGCTCGGCCTTCTCGCTTTTCTCTGTAGATCTGCCGCCCGAGGCAAATTTCCAAGCAGTTGACGGTTATCTAGAAGGTCTCGCACAAAGCGGAGCCATTGCCTATGAAGATGCTTGCTTGCAGCATGCGGGTATTGACTCACAGCGGCTGCTGGAAGCGATGAGCCTAGCGACGCTCGGAACACGCCACTGACCACGTCGGTTTTATTGTGAAGGATCAGGCACATTTTTCCGACCATAGTGTGGTGCACCTCAATAGGAGCTTTTAATGTCTAAGACTCGCATCATTGGAACAACGATTGCTGCCATTAAGGATGCTGAGCAGAAACTGAAAATGCAGTTTCCTGAGTCGTTTACAGAGTGGCTTCTATTGAATAATGGAAGGTCGCTTGGTGCACTTGTCATCTTCCCAGTTTTTGATAGTAGAGATCCGCGCAAGACTTGGGAGTCTATAGTTAAAATTTATAGCGGGTCGTGGTCGGAGTGGCTAGAAATTTTTTCCGAAGATGGAAAGGATTTTTCAGGGTTACTGCCTTTTGCGGAATTTGGTACTGGTGATTTTTACTGTTTCAATTATGAAGTCTTGGGTTCCAGTGGCGAACCTGTAGTTGGGATATGGAGTCATGAGGTGGGAGGGTTTGTAAAGGTGGCTGATAGTTTCAATGATTTTATTGGTTCGTCTAAACGACCTGGCTAAATTATTTGAGTGGAAAGTCAATCTGGGTGTGACTTATTCATGTCTACTGGCTGAATGTATGCTGGGGCTATGAAGAAGGGTGAGGGTTAAACTGAAGGGGAGTTTATATGTGGATTGAGCATGCCTTGAATAAGGAAAAGGTTGTCAATATGTTTGGCGGATTTTTGGATATGACGAGCGCCGAGCTAATGGGGGTGTATGTTCATGAAGAGTATGCGGTGAGGTTTCTGTTTTGTATTAAAGGCAGCCCTGAAAAACATCCTGAGAAATGGGACGGGAAGGGCTATAATTCAATGACCGTTTCGTTGCGTTTTTTTGGGATCAAAAAATTCGAGGCGAATTTGATCAAGATTGGCTTTAGTTGTTGTCCAGACATTAGAAGTTCGGCTGGGGTGGCTTCCATAAATATTGTTTCTGAAGGAGGGGCGATTTTCTGCGAGTCTGAATTTGTTAGCATTGAGGATATTACTCCTCGAGATGATGTAAGGTGGGCTTGAGTTTGCCAAGGTCGGAGTTTAGGCTAATAAATAACCTGCGTTGTGTAAGGGTTCGGTCGTGACTGTTGTTGCTACTGTTGAGGAGTAGTAAAGTGGCAGCTAAAGGGAAAAGATTTATTTTCATAATCTGATTGCGACTCCATAATATGCATCGAGCATAGGAATTAGGGTTGCTTAAAACTAGAGTAGGGAAAATAAATCTGTTCCCTTTTGTGTCCTTTCTGCTCCACACCCCTTGAGTGAGAATGTTCATGACGGAATCTGAAATACATACTTTCAGTGAGCTCCTTGAGGCCATGCAGGCCGCAAAAGGACCGAAGGTCAGAAAAACGCTGTACCTATTATCCCTGGCGTTCGGAAATGCGTCCTGTGAGACGGGTACACCGCAGGCTGCCGTCGACTTTGTAGTTGCTGTATTCGCTTCGAGCACCTTGTGCGACAAGCCAGGCATGAGCCGCCTGTTGGAGGAGGTGGGGTGGGAGTTCCACCGCTATGACGACACGCAGAAGCAGCAGATCTATCGTGCGCTGTGCGACACCTACCCCCAGTACCAGAACGGAGAGTTCTGCTGGCGAGTGTGCGACTTGGTCGCGCGTCAGTACACGACACATCAGGCCATGAACTTCTTCGCGCACCAATCCAAGGCTGCGACCGGTGAGGGTCGGCAGGGGATCGATGCGGGCCTTAAGGTTATTGCCGGGAGGGAACGGCACAGTCGGAACGTTATGGCGCAGATTCAACAGCTCCAAGGTAGCCTCTAGGAATTGCTGTGGCTGGTGAAGATTTAGCGGTCAATGCGATTGCCTGAGAGCCAGCGCAGCGCCCCCAGGCTACGCATACTCAGTGCTTCATCCCCAACTCAGCATCATCCATCAACGCCTTAGCCAGCGCGCTCAGGTAGTACGACGCCCAAAGCAGTTGGGGTTTCTCTTCCATGATCCCGGTGATGGTCAGGTCGCGCACGCAGCCCATCAGCTCCGATGCCTGGTCACGGGCATCCTGGCAGGGGATGCCGGGTTCGATACAGAACAGCGGGGCGGTCATGCCTTCGCCTTGGTAGAACTTGGTTTTGCCCGCAGTGGTGCGGGGCGTGGTGTCGTCTGTGTTCATTGCTCACTCTCCCTGAAATGATGGTGCCTAGGCTGGCCCTATCGCGGGTCAAGCCCGCTCCCACGCAGGCATAACGCTGCGGGCTGGGGACGTGGGAGCGGGCTTGCCCCGCGATAGCGCCAGACCAGGCGACACATGACCAACGGCCTAGTGGAACGCTCGGCGCTCCATCTCCGGCATCTGCACCTGAATCAGTGCCGACTCAAGCAGCACCCGCAGCGCCTCGATCTCATGCATCAATGCCATGATCAGAATCGATGCGGGCGACTTGGACTGCTGGACCGAAATGGCCTGATGCGCCACAGCCTGCGCGCACAGGGCGTACTCCGTGGCCTGGATCAGGGTGTCTTCAAGGGAATGATGGTTATGAGGTGGATCGGGGACAATCTTTAGCATCGGTATTTTTCCTGAAGAAAGGGCCGACACCATCTGCTGTCAAACAAGAGGGCGGCAGCTGTGCATGGGTTGACAGACCGGCAGGAAAAAACCAAAAAACCCGGCGCACACGAGGTGCCCCACACACAGCTGCCATAAAGGCAAAAGCCATGCGGTTTTTTCTGAACGGCCTGTCAAAGCCGGTCACTGTTTTCGCAGCGACCGCCCGAGACTAGAGGCCAACCCAGACCACCGCAATGGCTTGAAAGGACCCGGCAGTATGTTTGGGAAATGGACTACAGGAAAGGTGCTTAATCTGATTCCTCCCATTCCCATTTACCGCCCACAACCCCGCAAAAGGTCGCCCGGGCGTGGGAGCCTTCGCCTTCAACCCTGTCGATACCCACCATCCCTACCGCCTGCCTATCACCACAATAGCGAACGGTGGTTGTTCTAAAACCTGCGAAGTAGGACAATTATCGGCTTCACGTCCCAACCAGCGACCTTGCATGGCCTTTCTTGCACTTGGTATCAACCATAAGACTGCCTCGGTAGACGTACGCGAGCGCGTGGCGTTTACCCCAGAGCAGCTGGTGGATGCCCTGCAGCAGCTCTGCCGACTGACCGCCAGCCGCGAGGCGGCGATCCTGTCCACCTGCAACCGCAGCGAACTCTATATAGAGCAGGACCAGCTCGGCGCCGACGCGGTGCTGCAATGGCTGGCCGACTATCACCAGCTGAGCCTCGATGAACTGCGCGCCAGCGCCTATGTGCACGAAGAGCACGACGCGGTGCGGCACATGATGCGGGTGGCTTCGGGCCTCGACTCGTTGGTGCTGGGCGAGCCGCAAATCCTCGGCCAGATGAAGTCGGCCTACGCCGTGGCCCGCGAGGCCGGCACCGTCGGCCCGCTGCTCGGCCGCTTGTTCCAGGCCACCTTCAGCGCCGCCAAGCAGGTGCGCACCGACACCGCCATCGGCGAGAACCCGGTGTCGGTGGCCTTTGCCGCGGTCAGCCTGGCCAAGCAGATCTTCTCCGACCTGGGGCGCAGCCAGGCGCTGCTGATCGGGGCCGGCGAAACCATCACCCTGGTCGCCCGCCACCTGCACGAGCAGGGCGTGCGCCGCATCGTCGTGGCCAACCGCACCCTCGAGCGCGCCAGCATGCTGGCCGAACAGTTCGGCGCCCACGCCGTGCTGCTGGCGGATATCCCGCAGGAGCTGGCCAACAGCGACATCGTCATCAGTTCCACCGCCAGCCAGTTGCCGATCCTGGGCAAGGGCGCGGTGGAGAGCGCGCTGAAGCAGCGCCGGCACAAGCCGATCTTCATGGTCGACATCGCGGTACCGCGTGACATCGAGCCGCAGGTCGGCGACCTGGATGACGTCTACCTCTACACCGTCGACGACCTGCACGATGTGGTCGCCGAAAACCTCAAAAGTCGTCAGGGCGCGGCCCAGGCCGCCGAAGAGCTGGTGTCGGCCGGTGCCGACGATTTCATGGTGCGCCTGCGCGAGCTGGCCGCGGTGGATGTGCTCAAGGCCTACCGCCAACAAAGCGAGCGCCTGCGCGACGAAGAGCTGCAAAAGGCCCAGCGCCTGCTGGCCAACGGCGGCAACCCCGAAGAGGTACTGGCGCAACTGGCCCGGGGGCTGACCAACAAACTCCTGCACGCGCCCAGCGTGCAACTGAAAAAGCTCTCTGCCGAAGGCCGCCTCGATGCGCTGGCCATGGCCCAGGAACTCTTCGCCCTCCATGAGGGCTCGACGGACAAAACCCCGCAATGAAAGCGTCGCTGCTGAACAAACTGGACACGCTCCAGGACCGCTTCGAGGAACTCACCGCGCTGCTGGGTGATGCCGAAGTCATTTCCGACCAGACCCGCTTCCGTGCCTATTCCCGCGAATACGCCGAAGTCGAGCCGGTGATCGCCGCCTATCAAGAGTGGCGCAAGGTCCAGGATGACCTCGAAGGCGCCCAGGCGCTGCTCAAGGACGCCGACCCCGACCTGCGCGAAATGGCCGTCGAGGAAGTGCGCGAGGCCAAGGAGCAGCTGGTGGGCCTTGAGTCGAACCTGCAGCGCATGCTGCTGCCCAAGGACCCCAACGACGGGCGCAACGTGTTCCTGGAAATCCGCGCCGGCACCGGCGGTGACGAGGCGGCGATCTTCTCCGGCGACCTGTTCCGCATGTACTCGCGCTATGCCGAGAAACGCGGCTGGCGCCTGGAGATTCTCTCCGAGAACGAAGGCGAGCACGGCGGCTACAAAGAGATCATCGCCCGGGTTGAAGGCGACAGTGTGTACGGCAAGCTGAAGTTCGAGTCCGGCGCCCACCGTGTGCAGCGTGTGCCCGAGACCGAGTCGCAAGGCCGTATCCACACCTCGGCCTGCACCGTGGCCGTGCTGCCCGAGCCCGATGAGCAGGTGGCGATCGAGATCAACCCGGCCGACCTGCGCGTGGACACCTACCGCGCTTCTGGCGCCGGCGGCCAGCACGTCAACAAGACCGACTCGGCGATCCGTATCACCCACTTGCCGACCGGCATCGTGGTCGAGTGCCAGGAAGAGCGTTCCCAGCACAAGAACCGTGCGCGGGCGATGTCCTGGCTGTCAGCCAAGCTCAACGACATGCAGACCAGCGCCGCGCAGAACGCCATTGCCAGCGAGCGCAAGCTGCTGGTGGGTTCGGGCGACCGGTCCGAGCGTATCCGTACCTACAATTATCCACAGGGCCGGGTGACCGACCATCGCATCAACCTCACCCTCTATTCCCTCGACGATATCCTCGCCGGCGGTGTGGACGCGGTGATCGAGCCGCTGCTGGCCGAGTATCAGGCCGATCAGCTGGCCGCCCTGGGGGATTGATGACCATCATTGCCAGCCTGCTGCGCAACGCGCAGTTGCCAGAGTCGCCCACCGAGCGCCTGGACGCCGAGCTGCTCCTGGCCGCGGCCCTGGGCAAGTCGCGCAGCTACCTGCACACCTGGCCCGAGCGCATCGTCAGCAGCGAGGCCGCCGAGGCGTTCGCAGGCTTCATCGAGCGCCGTCGCGCGGGTGAGCCGGTGGCCTACATCCTGGGCCAGCAAGGCTTCTGGAAGCTCGACCTGGAAGTGGCGCCGCACACCCTGATCCCACGCCCGGACACCGAGCTGCTGGTGGAGGCCGCCCTCGAACTGGTGCCGGCCACGCCTGCCCGGGTGCTCGACCTGGGCACCGGCACTGGCGCCATCGCCCTGGCCCTGGCCAGCGAGTGCCCGGCCTGGCAGGTGACGGCGGTGGATCGTGTCGAAGAGGCTGTAGCGCTGGCCGAGCGCAACCGTCAGCGCCTGGGCCTGGGCAATGTGCAGATTCGCGCCAGCCATTGGTTCGATGCCCTGGCCGGCGAGCGTTTCGACCTGATCCTCAGCAACCCCCCTTACATTCGCGCCGCCGACCCGCACCTGGTGGCCGGCGATGTGCGTTTCGAGCCCAGCAGTGCCCTGGTGGCCGGTGAAGATGGCCTGGACGACCTGCGCGTGATCGTCGCCCAGGCGCCGCAGCACTTGCTGCCCGGCGGCTGGCTGCTGCTCGAACATGGCTACGACCAGGCCCCGGCGGTGCGCGAACTGCTGGCGGCCAGCGGCTTCATCGAGGTTGCCAGCCGTGTCGACCTGGGTGGCCACGAGCGCATCAGCCTGGGGCGCCTGCCATGCTGAGCGACCTGGAACTGTTGCGTTACAGCCGGCAGATCCTGCTGCCTCAAGTGGACATCGACGGCCAGCTGCGCCTGAAGCACGGCAAGGCGCTGGTGATCGGCCTTGGCGGCCTGGGTTCGCCCGTGGCGCTGTACCTGGCCGCCGCCGGCGTCGGCCAGTTGCACCTGGCCGATTTCGACACCGTCGACCTCACCAACCTGCAGCGCCAGGTCATCCACGACAGCGACAGTGTCGGCATGAGCAAGGTGGATTCGGCGATCAAGCGCCTGCAGGCGATCAACCCGGAAATCACCCTGGTCGCCCATCGCCAGGCGCTGGATGAAGACTCGCTGGCCGCTGCAGTAGCGGCGGTGGACGTGGTGCTGGACTGCTCCGACAACTTCGGCACCCGGGAGGCGGTCAATGCCGCCTGTGTCGCGGCCGGCAAGCCGTTGGTCAGCGGCGCGGCGATCCGTCTCGAAGGCCAGCTGTCGGTGTTCGATACGCGGCGCGACAACAGCCCCTGTTACCACTGCCTGTACGGCCATGGCAGCGAGGCCGAGCTCACTTGCAGCGAAGCCGGCGTGCTCGGCCCGCTGGTGGGGCTGGTGGGTAGCCTGCAAGCACTGGAAGCCCTGAAATTGCTGGCCGGCTTCGGTGAGCCGCTGGTGGGGCGCCTGCTGTTGATCGATGCGCTGGGCACCCGCATGCGCGAGCTGCGGGTCAAGCGCGACCCGGCCTGCGCCGTGTGCGCTACCCGCCATGGCTGAAGGGCTGGCGCCGGTAGGCGTGATGGATTCGGGGGTCGGCGGTTTGTCGGTGCTCGCCGAAATCCAGCGCCTGCTGCCCAATGAATCGCTGCTGTATGTGGCCGACAGCGGCCACGTCCCCTATGGCGAAAAGTCCCCCGACTACATTCGCCAGCGCCTGCGCCATATCGCCGGGTTCTTCCGCGAGCAGGGCGCCAAGGCGATGGTCCTGGCCTGCAATACCGCCACCGTGGCGGCGGTCGCCGACCTGCGCGAGCTGTACCCCGACTGGCCGCTGGTGGGCATGGAGCCGGCAGTCAAGCCGGCGGCGGCCGCAACCCGCTCTGGCGTGGTCGGCGTGCTGGCCACCACCGGCACGCTGCAGAGCGCCAAGTTCGCCGCCTTGCTCGACCGGTTCGCCAGCGATGTGCAGGTGATCACCCGGCCTTGCCCGGGCTTGGTGGAGTGCATCGAGGCCGGCGACCTGACCAGCCCGGTCCTGCGCCAATTGCTGGCGGGCTACGTGCAGCCGTTGCTCGCGGCGGGCTGCGACACCTTGATCCTGGGCTGCACCCACTACCCCTTCCTGCGCCCGCTGCTGGCGCAGATGGTCCCGGCAGACGTGGCGATCATCGACACCGGTGCCGCCGTGGCACGCCAGCTCCAGCGTCTGCTGGCGGAGCGCGGCTTGCTGGCCGAGGGCCCCGCGCAGCCGACTCGGTTCTGGAGCAGCGCCGACCCGGAAACCCTGAAAAAAATCCTGCCGTTGCTGTGGCATAAATCCGACAGCGTGCAAAGCTTCCCCTTATAAAAAGTGTGAAGGGCGTCAATCGCCGTTGGAACTATCGTTTCGCCGTCGATCTCTACCGCTCTGCCTGCCGGGCAAACACTTAAAACCATCAGGAAGAAGGGGTTTCGCATGCGCAAACTGTGCGTCTTGGCGGCCGTTGCCGCTGTTTCTCTGGGGCAGGCGGTGGTTGTGCAGGCCGCTGACATTTCGTTTTCGGTGGGGCAGACCGGGGACTCGACCTGGGTCTATCGGCTGGGTCTGCAGTCGAACTGGGACGCCAGCTGGTGGCAAACCGGGGTAGGGCGCCTGACCGGCTACTGGGATGGCGCCTACAGCTATTGGCAGGGTGACAAGACCGCCAGCAACCACAGCCTGTCGTTCGCGCCGGTGTTCGTCTATGAGTTCGCGGGCGAATCGGTCAAGCCCTACATCGAGGCGGGGATTGGGGTAGCGGCGTTCTCCAGCACCGAGCTGGAAGACAACCAGTTGGGCTCGTCATTCCAGTTCGAGGACCGGATCGGCTTTGGCCTGCGCTTCGCGGGCGGGCATGAGGTGGGGATTCGCGCTACCCACTATTCCAATGCCGGGCTCAAGCAGCCCAACGACGGGGTGGAAAGCTACGCCCTGCATTACCGCATGCCGTTGTAGGGCCGGCTAATAGTCCTGGGGCCGCTGCGCGCCCCTATCGCGACACAAGGCCGCTTCTACAGGGGAACGCGATCTCCTGTAGGAGCGGCCTTGTGTCGCGATAGGGCTGCGCAGCAGCCCCAGCATGCTCAAGCCAGGAATAGCTTGTTCAGCCTGGCAACGGCCAAAGGCTGTTAAGGCTCAGCGCTTCGAGCACCAGCTCAGGTTGGCGCTGTTCCAAGCGTGCCAGCAATTCGCTGGCGGCGGTCTCTGGCGTCCAGTCCTCCGGGATGGCCTGAGCCAGGGTAACCGGGCTTTTCAACGACTGTGGCGCGACGACCGTCAGGTCCACGCCAAACCGCTTCAGGGTTGCGCGATGGTCACGCAGCCACCTTGGCAAACTGTTGAGGCCGCTGGACGGTTGGTTCGGCTCGAACAGCTGCGACGCCGAATAGCGGTTCAGGATCACCAGCACCTGCGGTTTGTCACCCTTGGCCAGCAACGGCAGTGCCGCCGCCAGGCAATGCTCGGCAGCGCGCAGGTTGCTGGCGACGATCATCTCGAACAGGTCGGCGCCCGCCACGTCGTCAGGCAGGTAGTCGCAACTCCCGGCGTTGATGATCAAGGTGTCGAGCGCAGCCCATCGCGCCTGCAGTTGCTGGCTGGCGGTATCGGCCTGGCCTGCCTCCTGCAACTGGCCGGGAAGGCAAAGCACCTGTTCGCTCAACGCCTCGAGCTGATCGCAATCCCTGCTGCTGGCGGCGACCCGTTGTCCCAGGTCGAGCAAGCGTTCCACCAGGGCCAGACCAAGTCCGTTGGTCGCCCCCGTTACCCAGAAACTGCGCGTAGTACTCAAATTGTTGCCCTCTGATCCTGCCAGGTGGACAAACCCTTGAAGGCGTCCAATGCACGCTGGCGACTGCTTTCGAGATCGACTATCGGACTGGTGTAATAATTTGTAGCAAATAGATCGCCGGATTTCACCGGCAAATGAATGTATTTATCATCCATCTGCCGCAGCTCTGGCAACCAGTGACGTATGAATACGCCCTTCGAATCGAAGCGTTGCGACTGAGTGACCGGGTTGAAGATGCGAAAGTATGGCACTGCGTCCGTGCCCGTCGAGGCACTCCACTGCCAGCCGCCGTTGTTGGCGGCCAGGTCGCCGTCGATCAGGTGGCGCATGAAATGCCGCTCCCCCTCGCGCCAGTCGATCAGCAGGTTCTTGCTGAGGAACATGGCCACGATCATGCGCAGGCGGTTGTGCATCCAGCCGGTGTGCAGCAACTGGCGCATGGCGGCATCGATGATCGGGAAACCCGTACGGCCCTCTTTCCAGGCTTGCAGGTCTTCAGGTGCGTTGCGCCAGGGCAGGGCTTCGGTGTGGGCGCGGAAGGCGCGGTGCCGGGACACCTGTGGATAACCCACCAGGATGTGTTTGTAGAACTCCCGCCAGAGCAGTTCGTTGACCCAGGTCTGCACGCCGGCATTGCCGCTGTCGAACTCGCCCTGGTTGCTGGCCAGGGCGGCATGCAGGCACTGGCGCGGCGAGATCACCCCGGCGGCCAGGTAGGGTGAAAGCTGGCTGGTGCCGGCCTTGGCGGGCAGGTCGCGCTGCTGTGGGTAGTCTTCGACACTTTCGTCGAGAAAGCGCGCCAGGCGCCGGTGCGCCTCGTCCTCGCCGGCCGGCCAGTGTTCGCGCAGGGCAGCGGATGTGCCGTCGAAGCCTTCGATGTGCGCGGGGATGGGGTCGCTGGCGATGTCCAGGGCGTGCTGGCGCTGAACACGCGGGGCGCGGGCGGGCAGGCTGCGGTGCAGGTGCTCCAGGCAAACCCGTTTGAACTGGCTGAACACCTGGAAGTACTGGCCGCTGCGGGTGAGCACGCTGCCGGGCTTGAACAGCAACTGGTCGAGATGGCCATACGCGCCGATCCCGGCCTGTTCCAGCAGCCGTGCGGTGGCCTGGTCGCGGCGGGCTTCGTTGACGCCGTACTCGTCGTTCCAGTGCACGGCCTCGATATTGTGCTGGCGGCACACCTCGAGCAGCGCTTCAGGCACCTCGGCCCAGCTGTCGGTATGGCGGATCAGCAGGGGGATGTTCAGGGCTTGCAGCGACTGGCACAGCCGGCGCAGGTTGCGCAGCCAGAAGTCGACCTTGCAGGCGGCGTCGTCGTGGCTTTGCCACTGCCCGGGGCTGGCGATCCACAGGGCCACGGTGGGGCCGCGCTGGCAGGCGGCCGAGAGAGCGGAGTTGTCGTCGATGCGCAGGTCGCTGCGCAGCCAGATCAATTGCATGGGTTTAGCGGCCTGTTGAGTGTTGAAGGCGGTGCAAGGCGGCCTGTGGGCTGTCGAACAGCTGCAGGTCGGGCAGGCCCAGGGCGTGCAGTTCGGCCTGATGCAGGCTGATGCTGTGGCCGCCCAGGAGTTTTGCGGTGTTCAGGTCCTGCAGAGTGCGGTCGAGGGCGGCGAGGTCCGGGCGCCGGCCGAGGTAAAGCAGCAGCGCACGTGGCTGCAGCAGCTTGACGGCCTGGCGCAATTGGCGGGGCTCCACGGGCCATTCGAGAATCTCCAGCGGCTGGCCACTGCTGCTGAGCAGCCAGGCGCAGAGCCAGAATTCGGCATCGAAGGGGGTGTCGTCGGTGCGTGCGAGCAGTACGCAAGCCCCCGTCAGGGAATGGTTGTCGTGGTACACCCTGGCGCCCAGCTTGCTGCGCAGCCAGGTATTGAAGAAGGCTTGTTCCAACCCGGCGTCGAAGTGCGTTTGCCAGCGCAGGGCGAGTGCGTCGAGCAGCGGCAACAGCAGGCGTTCGCACACCGTGACGGCCGGATACAGGGCCATGGCCTGATTCAACAGTTGGTCGAGTGGGCGTTGCGCCAGATGGGCGATGGCCTCGATCAGTTGCTCGATGCGCTCACCCCACTCGCCCTCGACCGGGGTGCTGGCATCCGCTGCGTTGTCCAGCAGGGCGCGCACCTGGCTGACCGCCGCGCCGCGTTCGAGCCAGCGCAGCACCGCCTGCACGCGCTGAACCTGCTCCTGTGGATAAAGGCGATGGCCCTTGGCTGTGCGTTGCGGCTTGATCAACCCGTAACGACGCTCCCAGGCGCGCAGGGTGACCGGGTTGACGCCGGTCAGCCGAGCGACTTCACCAATGGGCAGCAGGGCTTCAGATGGCATTGCGCAGCCCGAGGCGTTCAGGGTGGGGTTGCAGGTAGGCCTGTTGCAACAGGTAGGGGTCGGGGTGGCAACGCAGGTGGTGCTTGAGCAGGGTCAAGGGCACCACCAGCGGTACCACGCCTTGCTGGTACTGGCCGATGATCTGCTGCAGCTCGACCTTGTCGGCCTGGTCGAGGTCGTTGCGCAGGTAACCGCTCAGATGCTGCAGCACGTTGCCATGGGTGCCGCGGCTGGCGCAGCGGCGCAGGGCCTGCATCAGCTGGCTGAAATAAGCGGGGCCGAACTGCTCCGGGTCGTGGTCGCGGGTCATGCTGCCGAGCAGCTTGCCCAGGCTTCGATAGGCCTGCGGGTTATGGGCCATCAACAGGTACTTGTAGCGTGCGTGGAAGCGGATCAGCGCGCCACGGCTGAGGCCGCCCTGCAGCACCTGCTGCCAGTCGGCGTAGGCATATACGCGGCTGATGAAGTTCTCCCGCAGCACCGGGTCGTGCAGGCGGCCTTCTTCTTCGACCGGCAGGTCCGGGCGGGCGGCGCAGAAGGCGGCGGCGTAGGCGCCACGCCCGCCCTGGCTGGCCGGGTGGCCGTTCTCCTGGTACACCTTGACCCGCTCAAGCCCGCAGGAGGGCGACTTCTGCATGAAGATGTAGCCGCAGATGTCATCGAGTTCGCTGGCCATCTGTTGGCCGTAGGCGCGCAGCGGGCCGGAAAAATCAGTGCTGCTGTCGCGGGTCCCGGTCACGGCGGGGTGCTCCGGGTCGCCGACCAGGCGGATCGGTTCGCGGGGCACGCCCAGGCCGATGGCGACTTCCGGGCACACCGTTACCCATTCGAAGTGCTCTTCGAGCAGTTCATGGCACAGGTCGGAATGCTTGTGCCCGGCGTTATAGCGCACGTTGAGGCCGGTGAGGCAGGCGCTGATGGCCAGGCGTGGCTTGCCGCTCGGGGAGGGAAGTTTCATGGCGTGCTCCGGAATTACTTGTACAGGCAGCAGGGTTTGTACAAGGCAATTCCAGCACATTTGAAAACTTATACAAGAATTATTTCTTGTATAGATTTTGTGTTCGGCTACTCCAGGTGTTCCAACAGCCGCCGGGCCGCCTCCTGGCCGCTGAGCCATGCGCCTTCGACACGCCCGGACAGGCACCAGTCGCCACAGGCATACAGGCCCAGGTCGGCATCGGCCAGGGCGCCCCATTCATGGTTCACGGCGGGCCGGGCATACAGCCAGCGGTGGGCGAGGGCGAAGGTCGGCGCAGGTACCACGCAACCGACCAGCTCGGCGAATTCGCCCCACAGCTGTTCGATCACGTCTTCCTTGGCCAGGTCGATATGCTGCTTGCTCCAGCTGGAGGTGGCATGCAGCACCCAGGTGTCGAGATGCGCGTCACGCCCGGGCTTGCTGCGGTTGCGTGCCAGCCAGTCGAGCGGGTTGTCTTGCACGAAGCAGCCTTGCATGGGGGTATCGAGCGGGGTTTCGAAGCCAAGGGCGATCGCCCAGGTCGGCTCCATCTGTACACCTGCGGCGACCGCGGCAAGCTTTGGTGTGGCGGTCAGCAGTTGCGTTGCCTGAGGCGCCGGCACGGCGATGACGACCCGGCTGAACGGGCCGTGGCTGCAGCCATCGGTGTCCTGCAGGTGCCAGTAGTGCTTGCCGCGGAACACCTCGGCGATGCGGCAGCCGAAGTTGACCGTGACGTCCTTGAGCAAGCCGCGGGTGATGGCGCTCATGCGCGGTACGCCGACCCAGCGGGTCTGTTCGTCAGGGGAGGGGGTAAGTTCGCCATCGCGGTAGTTGTACAGCTGTGGCTTCCACTGTTCGGCCCAGCCGCTGGCTACCCAGTGTTGCACCTGCTCGACGAAGCGCCGGTCGCGGGCGGTGAAGTACTGGGCGCCGAGGTCGAGCGCACCGGCCTCGCTGCGCTTGCTGGCCATGCGCCCGCCGCTGCCGTGGCCTTTGTCGAACAGATGGACGGTGTGCCCGGCTTTCTGCAAGGCCTGGGCGGCGGACAAACCGGCAATGCCGGCACCGATGATGGCGATAGGTACTGTCATGATGGCCTCTTCGAACCTCGCTGTTCGCAGCCTACGCTGCCAGGCAAACCTGTACAATACGCAATGTTTGTATAAGGTTATTCCGCTCGATAGGGCAGCTTGGCCTATGTTTATCCGAGAGCGTTCGGTCAAAAAAGTGCCTTGATCTTAAAAATAGACCACGGCCGCCAACTCTGAGGACACAGTCATGCATATATTGCTGACCGGCGGTACCGGCCTCATCGGCCTGCACCTTTGCCAGCTGTGGCGAGGTCAGGGTCACCGCCTGACCGTGTGGAGCCGTACCCCCGCGCAGGTGCCCAAACGCTGCGGCAGCGACGTGCGGGGAGTCGCGCGGCTGGAGGACATTGCCGCGGATGATGCCGTGGACGCGGTGATCAACCTGGCCGGCGCGCCGATCGCCGACCGGCCCTGGACGGCCGGGCGACGCAGCCTGCTCTGGGCCAGCCGGGTCACCCTCACCGAGCAGTTGCTGGCCTGGCTCGAGAGCCGCGAGCAACGCCCCGAGGTGCTGATATCCGGCTCTGCCGTGGGTTGGTATGGCGACGGTGGCGAGCGTGAGCTGACCGAGGCGTCTGCGCCGGTGCGGGAGGATTTTGCCAGCCAGTTGTGCATCGCCTGGGAAGAGACCGCCATGCGTGCGCAGGCCCTCGGCATTCGCGTGGTACTGGTGCGAACGGGCTTGGTGCTGGCCAGCGATGGCGGCTTTTTGTCGCGCCTGCGCCTGCCGTTCAAGCTGGGGCTGGGCGGGCCGCTGGGCGATGGCCGGCAGTGGATGCCGTGGGTGCATATAGACGACCAGGTCGCCCTGATTGATTTTCTGTTGCAGCACAAGGAGGCCAGCGGTCCTTATAATGCCTGCGCCCCGGAGCCGGTGCGCAACCGCGAGTTCGCCAGGCAACTGGGGCGTGCCCTGCATCGCCCGGCGTTGCTGCCAGTGCCAGCATTGATGCTCAAGGCCGGGCTGGGTGAATTGTCCACATTGCTGCTTGGCGGCCAGCGTGCCCGCCCGGTGCGGCTGCTGGCGGCAGGCTTCACGTTCCGCTTCAACGATCTGCAATCGGCGCTGGGCAACCTGTCCAGCCGCCTCTGACATAGGACGCTGCATGACCGATCACGCTCTGCTGCTGGTCAATCTGGGCTCGCCGGCCTCCACCTCGGTGGCCGACGTGCGCCGTTACCTCAACCAGTTCCTCATGGACCCGTACGTGATCGACCTGCCCTGGCCGGTGCGGCGCCTGCTGGTGTCGCTGATCCTGATCAAGCGCCCCGAGCAGTCGGCCCATGCCTACGCGTCGATCTGGTGGGACGAAGGTTCGCCGTTGGTGGTGCTGACCCGCCGCTTGCAACAGGCAATGACTGCCCATTGGCCCCATGGCCCGGTCGAGATCGCCATGCGCTATGGCCAGCCGGCGTTGCCCGAAGTGCTCGAGCGCCTGGCTGCCCAAGGCGTGCGTAAAGTGACCCTGGCGCCGCTTTATCCACAGTTCGCCGACAGTACCGTGACCACCGTGGTGGAGTTGGCCAGGCAGACCATCGCCGAGCGCAAGCTGCCGTTGCAGACCCGTATCCTGCAGCCGTTCTACGACCACCCCGACTACATCGACGCGCTGGTCGCCAGTGCCCGGCCGCACCTGGAGCAGGGTTACGATCACCTGCTGCTGAGCTTCCATGGCCTGCCCGAGCGCCATCTGAAGAAGCTCGACCCTACCGGCAAGCATGACTTCCAGGCTGCCGATTGCTGCGCCGGTGCCAGCGCCGAGATGCGCGCGGTGTGCTATCGCGGCCAGTGCCTGGCGACCGCCAAGGCCTTTGCGCAGAAGATGGGTATCCCGGATGGCAAGTGGTCGGTGTCGTTCCAGTCGCGCCTGGGGCGCGCCAAGTGGATCGAGCCCTACACCGAAACGCGCCTGGATGAGCTGGGCAAGGCGGGGGTGCAGAAGCTTTTGGTGATGTGCCCGGCGTTCGTCGCTGACTGCATCGAGACGCTGGAAGAGATCGGCGATCGGGGCAAGGAGCAGTTCATCGAGGCGGGCGGCAAGGAGCTGGTGCTGGTGCCGTGCCTGAATGATCACCCGGAGTGGGTGAGGGTGTTGGCGGGGATGTGCGAGAAGGCTTGAGGCCTGGGCCAGCTTCTTCGCGGGTAAACCCGCTCCCACAGGTTCGGTGAGCATCCTGTGGGAGCGGGTTTACCCGCGAATAGGCCAGATCAGGCTAGCGCCGGATCAAGGCAGCTGATCATCCAGCTTCTTGTGTTTCCAGCCATCGTTGCCCGGCAGGATCAGGTTCAGGGCAATGGCCACGATGGCGCACAGGGCAATGCCCTTCAGGCCCCAGTCGTCCGGGCCGTCGCCGCTGCCGATCAGCACGCCGCCGATGCCGAACACCAGGGTCACCGACACGATCACCAGGTTGCGCGCTTCGGCCAGGTCGATCTTGTGGCGGATCATGGTGTTCATGCCCACCGCTGCGATCGAGCCGAACAGCAGGCAGAGGATGCCACCCATCACCGGTACCGGGATGCTCTGCAGCAGCGCGCCGAACTTGCCGATGAAGGCCAGGGTGATGGCGAACAGCGCCGCCCAGGTCATGATCTTCGGGTTGTAGTTCTTGGTCAGCATCACCGCGCCGGTCACTTCGGCGTAGGTGGTGTTGGGCGGGCCACCGAACAGGCCGGCGGCGGTGGTCGCCAGACCGTCACCCAGCAAGGTGCGGTGCAGGCCGGGCTTCTTCAGGTAGTCGCGGCCGGTCACGCTGCCGACTGCGATCACCCCGCCGATGTGCTCGATCGCCGGTGCCAGGGCGACCGGAACGATGAACAGGATGGCCTGCCAGTTGAAGGCCGGGGCGGTGAAGTTCGGCAGCTCCAGCCAAGGGGCCGCGGCGATCTTGGCGGTGTCGACCACGCCAAAGGCGAACGACAGGGCAAAGCCCACCAGCACGCCGGAAATGATCGGTACCAGGCGGAAGATGCCCTTGCCGAACACCGCCACGATCAGCGTGGTCAGCAGCGCCGGCATGGAGATCATCATCGCGGTCTTGTACGGCATCAGCGCAGCGCCATCACCGCCCTTGCCCATGGCCATGTTGGCGGCGATCGGCGCCATGGCCAGGCCGATGGAGATGATCACCGGGCCGATGACCACCGGCGGCAGCATGCGGTCGATGAAGCCGGTGCCCTTGACCTTCACCATCAGGCCCATGAAGGTGTAGACGAAGCCTGCAGCCATCACGCCGCCCATGGTCTCGGCCAGGCCGAACTGGCCCTTGGCGAGGATGATCGGGGTAATGAAGGCAAAGCTCGACGCCAGGAACACCGGGACCTGGCGGCCGGTCACCAGCTGGAACAGCAAGGTGCCGATGCCGGCGGTGAACAGCGCGACGTTGGGATCGAGGCCGGTGATCAGCGGCATCAGCACCAGCGCGCCGAATGCCACGAAGAGCATCTGCGCGCCCGAGACGACCTGGCGCCAGAGCGGGTCGTTGAAGCCGTCCTGCATGATCAGGCGTCCTTCTGCTTGGTGCCGAAGATCTTGTCACCGGCATCGCCAAGGCCTGGGACGATGTAGCCGTGTTCGTTCAGGCGCTGGTCGATCGAGGCGGTGTAGATCTTCACGTCCGGGTGGGCTTTCTCCACCACTTCGATACCTTCAGGTGCCGCGACCAGCACCATGGCGCGGATCTCTTTGCAGCCGGCTTTCTTCAGCAGGTCGATGGTGGCGACCATCGAGCCGCCGGTGGCCAGCATCGGGTCGATGATCAGGGCCAGGCGCTGGTTGATGTCTGGTGCGAGCTTTTCAAGGTAGGTGTGCGCTTCGAGGGTTTCCTCGTTGCGGGCAACGCCCACCGCACTGACCTTGGCGCCGGGGATCAGGCTGAGCACGCCGTCGAGCATGCCGATGCCGGCACGCAGGATCGGCACGACGGTGATCTTCTTGCCGGCGATTTTCTCGACCTGCACCTTGCCGCACCAGCCGTCGATCTCGTAGGTCTCGAGGGGCAGGTCCTGGGTGGCTTCATAGGTCAACAGCGCGCCGACTTCCTGGGCGAGTTCGCGAAAATTCTTGGTGCTGATATCGGCGCGGCGCATGAGGCCGAGCTTATGGCGGATCAGCGGATGGCGGATCTCACGAGTAGGCATAGGGGGGGCTCCGGAAGGCGGGCAAAAAAACCGCGCTAGATTAATCTATTCAGTCCTGACTGTCGTGCGGTCATTGTGCACGTTAGTCCATAAAGGCTTGATCTGGGACGAGCGGATGCGTACCTTTGCCCGCTTTTCCAAAACGCACCCCCTGGAGAGCGCCATGTCCGCCGATCTCGAGCATATCCGTCAAGTGATGCACGAGGCTGATTGCCTGTACAACGAAGCCGAGGTCGAGGCCGCCATCGCCGAGGTCGGCAAACAGATCTGCCAGGACCTGCACGACAAGAACCCGGTGGTTTTCTGCGTGATGAACGGTGGCCTGATCTTCGCCGGCAAGCTGCTCACCCACCTGCAGTTCCCGTTGGAAGCTTCGTACCTGCACGCCACCCGCTACCGCAACCAGACCAGCGGCGGTGAGCTGTTCTGGAAGGCCAAGCCCGAAGTGTCGTTCATCGACCGCGACGTGCTGATCGTCGACGACATCCTCGACGAGGGCCACACCCTCAGCGCCATCATCGAGTTCTGCAAGCACGCCGGCGCCCGCTCGGTGCACACCGCCGTGCTGATCGACAAGGATCACGACCGCAAGGCCAGCCCGGACCTGAAAGCCAACTACGTCGGCCTGCCGTGCGTCGACCGCTATATCTTCGGCTATGGCATGGATTACAAAGGCTACTGGCGCAACGCCAACGGCATCTTCGCCGTCAAGGGCCTGTAATCATGCGCCAGCCCGCGTTTATCGATCAGGCGTTGTTCACCGGGCTGGCAGCACAGTCGGCGGCCAACCCGCGTGGCCGCCAGCACCACAACTTCCATGACATGGAAGAGCCTTGCCACCGCATGGCCATCGGCCTGCAGCCGGATACCTACATTCCGCCGCACCGGCACCTGAGCGCCGACAAGGCCGAGGCGTTGGTCGTGCTCAAAGGGCGGATCGGCCTGTTGATCTTCGACGAGCAGGGTACGGTCACCGACAAACGCGTGATGGAGGCGGGCGGCGACTGCCTGGGTGTCGATCTGGCGCCGGGCACCTACCACGGGTTGGTGGTGCTGCAGGCCGACAGCATGCTGTTCGAGTGCAAGGCCGGCCCTTACCGCCCGGTGGGCGAGGGCGAGCTTGCCCACTGGGCGCCGCGTGAAGGCGAGGCCGGTGTGGCCGAGTACCAGGCCTGGATGCGCGCGCAGTTCGACTGAGCGCCCAGGCGGCCTCGCGGAGCAGGCCGCTACAGCCGAACAGTCCATGCTAGAGTGCCCCTTCATGCCAAGGAGCCTCACATGCGTGCGTTCGTCCCTCTGCTGTTGGCGGTGAGCCTGCCGCTTTCTGCTGCCCCGTTGCACAGTCAGTTCCTGCCCCCCGACGACCTCGCCCTGCGCCAGGAAGCACCGACCAGCCAGCAGCTGCTGCAAGTCACCGACTATTCGGTGGTGGTGGGCACCCAGCGCCAGTCCGACCAGCAACCCATTCCCATCACCTCTTCGTTGCAGATGCGCCTGAAAGGCAAGCCCTTGAGCAAGGGCTCGACCATCGGCGAGGTGCTGATCAACTTCGACGGCGAGGGCGGCAAGAGCCTGAAAAAGCCGGCTTACGACGACAAGCGCCGCACCCTGACCCTCAATTACCCGATGGCCGACTACCGGGTGATCATGGACCTGCTGCGCAACGAGACCCTTTACGTGCAGTTCCTCACTTACGCCAACGGCCATGTCTGGGCCGATCTGCACACGGGAACCGTACGTACGCGTTGAGGCCCGCAGGTACAGGGCGGTACACTGCCGGCCTTCGAAAATGTCCTAGACAGTCCAGTGGGAGTCCTTGATGCGTAAAGACAAGAAACAGGTGATTGGTGACGAAATCAGCGACGAGTACATCAAGAGCTTCCTGCAGTTCGAGCCGGCCGATGGCCTCACTTCGCCGTCGCACCACAAGCTGATCAAAGGCTACCGCGGCCTGCGCATCGACGATTTCGAGCGTTATGTCGGTTTCTTCCTCGAGGCCGGGTACGACCTGGATGGCAAGGACGAGCACGGCAAGACCTTTGTCGAGGTGATTGCCGACCAGCGCAACGCGCCTGAGTACATCGAGATCATCGACAACGCCCGCGGCTGATTGATTGGCCTGTACTGGCCCCCTCGCGGGGCAGGCCCGCTCCCACGCAGCCGACTCAAGGCATCGTGGGAGCGGGCTTGCCCCGCGATAGGGTCGGCACAGGCTGATAGATATCCAGGCACAAAAAAACGCCCCGAGGGGCGTTTTTTCGTTTCAGCCGGTTCAGGCGTAGTGCTTGGCCGGGCTGTCCTGTGCCAGGTCCAGCGCCACATCGTTGTCGGCGCTGATCTTGTGGTACAGCGCAGCGTCGGTCGCCAGGACCTTCTCGCGGGCCGGGAAGATTTCCTTGAGCTTGGCAGCCCAGGCACCCTTCGCCTGCTCGGGGAAGCAGCGCTCGATCAGCTCGAGCATGATCGACACGGTCACCGAAGCGCCCGGCGATGCGCCGAGCAGTGCAGCCAGGCTGCCGTCCGCCGCCGAAACCAGCTCGGTGCCGAACTGCAGCACGCCGCCTTTTTTCGGGTCTTTCTTGATGATCTGCACGCGCTGGCCGGCCACTTCCAGGCGCCAGTCCTCGGCTTTCGCCTCGGGGTAGAAGCGACGCAGGGCTTCCAGGCGTTGCTCCATCGACTGCATCACTTCGCTGACCAGGTACTTGGTCAGGTCCATGTTGTCGCGGGCCACGGCCAGCATCGGGCCGATGTTGCCCATGCGCACCGACAGTGGCAGGTCCATCAGCGAGCCATGCTTGAGGAACTTGGTGGTGAAGCCGGCGTACGGGCCGAACAGCAGCGAGGTGTTGCCATCGACCACGCGGGTATCCAGGTGCGGTACCGACATGGGCGGGGCGCCAACCGCGGCCTGGCTGTAGACTTTGGCCTGGTGCTGCTTGACGATTTCCGGGTTGTCGCAACGCAGCCACTGGCCGCTGACCGGGAAGCCGCCGAAGCCTTTGCTCTCCGGGATGCCGGAGGCCTGCAGCAGGGGCAGTGCGGCACCGCCGGCGCCGAGGAAGACGAAGCGGGCGTCGACTTCACGGCTGCCGCCGCTGTTGACGTCCTTGATGCTCACGGTCCAGCCGTTGCCGTTACGGCGCAGGCCGACGACCTTCTTGCTGTACTTGACCTGGGTGTCCGGGCTGTTGCCCAGCAACTTGAGCAGCTTGTTGGTCAGGGCCCCGAAGTTGACGTCGGTGCCTTTGGCCACGCGGGTCGCGGCGATGCGCTGGTCAGCCGGGCGGCCCGGCATCATCAGCGGCATCCAGTCGTTCATCACGGCCTTGTCTTCGGTGTATTCCATCTCCGAGAAGGCGTGGTGCTGCTTGAGCAGCTCGAAACGCTTCTTGAGGAAGTCGATACCCTTGTCACCCTCGACGTAGCTCAGGTGCGGAACCGGGTTGATGAAAGCGCGCGGCGAGCCGAAGTTGCCCTTCTTGCTCAGGTAGGCCCAGAACTGGCGGGAAACCTCGAACTGGGTGTTGATGTGCACGGCTTTCTTGATGTCGATGCTGCCATCGGCGGCCTGCGGGGTGTAATTCAGCTCGCACAGGCCGGCATGGCCGGTACCGGCGTTGTTCCAGGGGTTGGAACTCTCCGCGGCTCCGGAGTCCATCGCCTCTACGACCTCAAGCTTCAGGGTCGGATCGAGCTCCTTGAGCAGTACGGCCAGGGTGGCACTCATGATGCCCGCGCCTACCAGTACCACATCAACCGATTCGTTCTGCGCCATTTAACGCGTCTCCACAATCTACAGCTACCTAATTGACAGCACAGGATCCCTGGGTTTGCCAGGATCGCCATGTCCGACTCTTCGCAGTTCTTGCAACTTCAGCGGACACCGCCAATCAGTCTTGGGTGTTCAGGTATTGAACGCCGTTTGCCACGGGTGCGGCAATTCGACTTATGGTCAAGTGATCCGTCATGCGTTACGGGCCGGCCTCAGGCTCCCATCCAGGATGAGCGCTTGTGCCGTCTGCGCAGGGCTGTTTGTGAAAGATCTGCTGCTTTTACACATGCCAGACTGTTCATTGCTCGCCACACTCTCGTGAAGTTGTGAAAAACCGTTTTTTCACGCTCTTTTGGAGACGTGAACCTCAAAAGTGGACTGCACGATGGCAACCCGCAGGTTCATGCGCAGCAGAAGGCCGGAAACAGCAGGCACGACAGCCAATGCAAGACCTGAGTGGAAGGCTCTCTGTGGGCGAAGCGTAGAAGGTGCCGGGGTCAGTCGGCGAATGCGGGGCCCGATCAGGAGACGTCCTTATAATCGGGGGCAGATTATAGCGATGTCGCAGGCAGAAAGGTCGGTCTTTATGGGTTTTTATTGCAGCGTTTGTCAGGCCGCGAGGGGGCGACGCTGCCAACGGCTCGTTGCATGGGCGCAAACTCGGGCGCTGGCGGGCAGCGGTTGGCCCAGCCAACCGAGGTGCGCCTCGCTGACCAGCACCCAGCCGGCGGCCGTTGGCGGCTGGCGCGTCTGCTTGAAGCCCAGGCAGATGCCATTGCTGTCGAGGCGGGCGTAGGTGAAGTGGCGCTGACGTTTGAAAAGCAGGGTCCAGAGCGAGGCCATGGCGGTGTGTCCTGTCAGGTCGGGCTGGCGCAAGCATAACGGCGAGGGCATGAAACCATTGTGACAAGCGGGGCAGGGCGATGACTGGCCGATGGCGGGCTGGGTATACTGTGGGCCTTTGCCGCTTTTTCTGGAGAAATGCGCATGTTGCAACGTCTGTTGGTCGGTTTGTTCGCGGTGGCCAGCCTGAGCCTGGCCGGGTGTGCCCACAGCCCGCAACAACTCAGCCCGCAACCCAAGCTCACTCAGCAACTTGCGCCGGTCGGCCATGGCCAGCCGGTGGTGGTCAGGGTGGTTGACGGCCGGGCCTCGCAATCGCTGGGCACCCGTGGGGGCATGTACCCCGAAACCAGCACCATCAGCGTCAGTGGCAATGATGTCGTGCCCAAGCTGCAGGCCCAGGCCGAAGCAGCGGTACGCCTGCTCGGCTTCACCCCGACGCCTAACGCGGGCAACGTGCCGCAACTGACCGTGACCCTGGCCGAACTGAAGTATCAGTCGCCCAAGGACAAGATGTACGTGACCGAGGCCACCATCGGCGCCACTTTCCGCGCGGACGTGTCGAACGCCAACCGCCGCTACAGCGGTCGCTACGGTGCTTCGCTCGACCAGCGCTTCGGCATGGCGCCGAACCAGGAAACCAACACCAAGCTGGTGAGCGATGTGCTCAGCGATGCCCTGACCCGCCTGTTCAAGGACCCGACCATCGGGCAGGTGCTGGGCGAGTAAGCGCTTCGGTGCAATGCAAAAGCCCGCTGCCTGGATGCCAGGCAGCGGGCTTTTTTGTGCGCAGGCTTCGCCGGTGCCCACAGGGCTATGCATAGCCTGAGTAGAGCGCCGGCCCTGTAGGGGCAACTGTCTTGCTCAACTGCTAAAGCTGGCGCGATCCCTGTGGGAGCGGGCTTGCCCCGCTAACACCGGCGAAGCCGGTGCCATGCACCGCGTCGCTTGCTTCGCGGCTAAAGCCGCTCCCACGGGATGTCTCAGGCCGCCAGGACGTGGAAGTCCAGCAAGCTGATGCCGGTCTGCATGTCGACCTCGGGCAGGTCGTCATGGCTGTGTCCGCCCAAGGCGCAATACACCAGCCATTGGCGGTCCTGGACATTGATCGAGAAGCTGTCGATCAGCGCCTGCTGCTCATCGCTCTGGGCAACGAGGTACAGGCGGTCCTGGTTTTCGGCGTGCAGCATGACAAGCTCCGGTACGGTGGAAGGCCGACAGGGTGGCCTGTCCTGATGACGAGCGTGTGACAGATGAAATTAACTGACACTTTGTCGCAAAAAGCGGGAGGGGCAGGTCGGCTTGGGTAGAATGCCGGGCTTTGCCGTCGTGATACCGAGGTCGTGCGATGTCGTTGCAAGTGCTCTGGGGCTTCCTGGCTGCCCATCCGGCCAAGCTGATCAACCTGCTGGCCCTGTTCATAACCTGCCCTGGCGGGCTGCTGCTGCACAGTGCCCGGCGCCGCGCCAGCATGACCCGTGAAAGCCTGGCGGTGGACGAAGGGCTGGTGGATGCCTTCGACCGGCGCGTGCCGCGTTACTACTACATCCTCGGTTTCTCTTGCCTGGCCATGGCGCTGCTGCTGTCGTGGTTCAGCACCTGGGTCTGAACCCTTCAGGCTAATGCCAGTCAGTTAGCGCTTCATCGCACTTATTGAGGCTGCTTTGCAGCCCTTCGCGGGTAAACCCGCTCCCACAGGATTGCGCTAAGCCTCAGACTGGCGCGAAACCTGTGGGAGCGGGTTTACCCGCGAAGGGTCGCGTAGCGACCCCAATTGGCTTGACTGACTGGCATTACCCTTCAGGCGGACAGGGGCTGGCGCTTCACTTGATACTGGTTGCGCACCGGCGTCGCATACTGCTGCACCAGATACGGCTGCTGTTCCACCGGGCATGCGTCCAGGCGTCGCTGCCATTCTTCCTTGGCCTTGGCCAATTCGTCCGCCGGGAACAACTTCTCCGCGGCTGGCACCTCGAGTGCCGCATCCTTCTCGGCCCACATCGCATAGGCCAGGTAGTGCACCGGGAACAACCGGTAGCCACCGAGAATCTGCCGGTCGATGGCTTGCGCCAGCTGCTTGGTGTCTTCGTGGTACTCGGTCACCGGCGGGGCGAAGTTGATGTGCACGCGCCCTTTGTAGCCGGTAATGCCCTGGGCGATGCTGTTGTCGTCCTCGCCCGGGGCCTTCTTGTAGCTGCCGGTGGTGGCGCGGATGTAAAGCTCGCGGGCCTTGGCCTGATCGCACGGGTCGTATTCGTAGCTGATCGACACCGGGATCAGGTTCAGGCTCTGGATCACCGCGCCGAACGGCTCGTCCTTGCGGCTCATGTGGAACATTTTGAGAATGGCCGAATCGGTGCGGTCGTCACCGTCCTTGGCGCGGCCTTCGGCCTGGGCGATCCAGATCGAGGCGCCGTCGTTGCGGATCGAGTGGTTGATGTAGGCCGACAGCAGCTGGTAGGCGGCCAGCTTCTCGCGACGCCCGCTGATCGAGCGGTGCACGATGAAGCTCTTGTTCAGGCGCATCATGTCGCTGACGAACGGCTTCTGCAGCAGGTTGTCGCCGATGGCGATGCGCGGCGTGGGCAGGCCCGCGTGATACACCGCGTAGTTGACGAAGGCCGGGTCCATGACGATGTCGCGGTGGTTGGCCAGGAACAGGTAGGCGGTGCCCGACTTGAGCTGCTCGACGCCGGAATAGGTGACGCCGTCGGTGGCGCGGTCGATGGTGCGGTCGACGTAGTACTCGACCTTGTCCTGCAGCGTCGAGACGCAGGTAACGCCGGCGAACTCTTTACGCAGGCGCCGGGCGATCAGCGGCTTGAGCAGCCAGCCGAAGGCGCCCGCCGCGCGCGGGAAGCGGAAGTGGGTGAGGATATCGAGGAATGCCGGGTCGCTGAGCAGGCGTGCCAGAACGGCAGTGACCTCAGCGTCGTCGTACGGTCGGATGGCATCGAATTCGCCCATCATGCTCTCTTGTTGGAAACGGCTAGGGTAATAAGGTAGGGACGGGGTCGGAAAAACGGCTCGGACACACACAGGCCCTGTAAACAGACCGGCAATTATACGCACAAGTCACTCGGGAGGCCGCGATGCTGGAGACTGCGCTCTACGATTGTCCCTATTGTGGTGAAGAAGTCGAAACGACGGTGGACCTGTCCGGCGGCGATCAGGAGTACATCGAGGACTGCCAGGTGTGCTGCAAGCCTATCCGCTTCGTGCTGCAGGTACATGGCGATGAGTGGATGCTGGATGTCTACGGCGAGAATGACTGATGCAGCGAATCTATGACCCGGAAAGCCTGCTGGAGGCGCAGATGCTGGTTGGCATGCTGGCCAGCGAGGGTATCGAAGTGCACCTGGTCGGGCGCGACCTGATGGGCGGCGTGGGAGAGCTGCCGATGCAGGGCTTGCTCGGCCTGGCAGTGGCCGATGAACAGGCCGGCTACGCGCGGCAGCTGATCGATGCGTACAATGCGGCCCAGCCTCTTGCTGGCGACGAGCCGGAAAGTTATCCGGGAACCCTGATCTGCTAGGTTTTGATTTCGCCCATGTGTGGACGCTACGCCCTGTTTCGCTGGACCCAGGCCTTCGCCGGCCTGCCGGGGTTCCCCCCGGGCCAGCAGCCTCAATGGAACATCTCGCCCGGTGCCTCAGTGCTGGTCCAGCGCCAGCTCGATGGCCAGCTGCAACTGGCCAGTGCCCGCTGGGGGCTCACCCCGGCCTGGTTGACCGACCTCTCCCGTACCCCCGCCCAGGCCCGCGCCGAGACCCTCGCAGAGCAGCCGATGTTCCGTGAAGCGTTCCGCCAGCGGCGCTGCCTGATGCCGGCCAACGGCTTCTACGAGTGGCGCGGCACGGCGCGCAAGCGCCCCTATTGGGTCACCCCGGGCGAGGGTTCGGCGCTGTTCTTTGCCGCGGTCTGGGAGGCGTATCCGGTGCAGGAGCAGGTCTGGCTGAGTTGTGCGGTGATCACCCAGGCGGCCATGAATCAGCGTCGGCCACTGATCCTGGATGAGGCCGAGCAGGCGCTATGGCTCGACCCGGACACACCGTTGCCGCGTTTGCATGAAATCCTCGCCAAGCCGCCCGGCGCCTTGCGCGAGCGGGCGCTGGCGCTGTTCGTCAATGATCCGAAGCTCGATGGGCCGGAGTGCCTGACGCCGGCCTAAAGCCTGGTTGATGCGTAATCCCTGTGGGAGCGGGTTTACCGGAGTGCCGGACCACCGCGAAGCCGGCGGCGCGGTGGATGGCACCGGCTGCGCCGGTGTTCGCGGGCAAGCCCGCTCCCACAGGGACTGCGCCAGATTTTAGATTTGATGCAAGACAGTAGCTCCTACAGGAGCCCCGAGCGCCCTGGGATCACACCCTGAACTGATTGATCAAGCGCCGCTGCTGCTCGGCCAGCTTGGTCAGCTCGGCGCTGGCCTGGCTCGACTCGTCGGCGCCGCCGGCCACTTCGCCGGCCACCTGGCCGATGCTGATCACGTTGCGGTTGATGTCCTCGGCCACCGCGCTCTGCTGCTCGGCGGCGCTGGCGATCTGGGTGTTCATGTCGTTGATCACCGACACCGCCTGGGTGATGCTCTCCAGCGATTGCGCCGCGCGGCTGGCCTGCTGCACGCTGACGTCGGTCTTGCCCTGGCTGTCTTCCATCACCTTGACCACCTCGCGGGTGCCCTGCTGCAGCTGCTGGATCATCTGCTGGATCTCCTGCGTGGCCTGCTGGGTCTTCTGTGCCAGGTTGCGCACTTCGTCGGCGACCACGGCGAAGCCACGGCCCTGTTCGCCGGCGCGGGCGGCCTCGATGGCGGCGTTGAGCGCCAGCAGGTTGGTTTGCTCGGCAATCGCGCGGATCGCCACCAGGATGGCGTTGATGTTCTCGCTGTCGCGGGCCAGGTCCTGCACCACGGTCACGGCCCGGCCGATTTCGCCGGCCAGTGCGCTGATCGAGTGCGAGGTGTCACGCACGATCTCCAGCCCCTGGTTGGCCGCACGATCGGCCTCGCTGGCGGCCTGGGCCGCCTGGGTGGCGTTGCGCGCCACGTCCTGCGCGGTGGCGGTCATTTCCTGCACGGCGGTGGCCACCTGGTCGATCTCCACCATCTGCTTGTGCACGCCCTGGTTGGTGCGGATGGCGATGTCCGCGGTGTGCTCCGACGAATCGCTGACTTTCTGCACCGAGCCGACCACCTGGCTGATCATGGCCTGCAGCTTGGTCAGGAAGGTGTTGAAGCCCTTGGCGATGGCGCCCAGCTCGTCGGCGCGGTCGCTTTGCAGGCGGCGGGTCAGGTCGCCTTCGCCCTGGGCGATGTCGTCGAGCATGGCCACCATCTGGCGCAGTGGGCGGGCGATGCCGTGGGCCAGCAACCAGATCACCAGCAGGCCCAGCGCGGCGATGCCCAGGCCGACCACGGTCATGCCGGCGATGTCGGTGCGGCGTTGTTCGGCCAGATCCTGCTGCAGCTGGTTGACGTCGGCCATCACCGTGCTCAACGGCAGTTCCAGCAACAAGGTCCAGCGCGCATCGGTGTTGGCGACCTTGAACGGCAGGTACAGCTCGATGCGGTCCTTGCTGGCGTCCACTTCATAATGCAGCGCTTCGCCGCTCAGGCTGTTCAGGGTGGCCGCCTCTTCGCTGGCAAGCACCTCGCTTGCCTTTTCGCCGAACTTCGCCGGGTCGCGGGTATAGGCCACCAGGCGGCCGTTGCTCGACACCAGCGCCAGTTCGCCGGCACCGTCGTAGAGCTGGCGGTCGGCGGCGTTGAGCAGGTCCTGGATGAAGTTCACCGATAGGTCGGCACCAGCCATGCCCTGGAACTGGCCGTTGACCATGATCGGTTCGACGAACGAGGCGAGCATGACCATCTTGTCGCCGACCTTGTACGGTGCCGGGTCGATCACGCAGGCTTTTTTCGACTCTTTCGGGCACAGGTAGTACTCGCTGGCGCGCACGCCGGTGGCCAGCACGGTGCGGTCATTGACGTCGGCCAGTTGGTCCTGGCCGAGGCTGCCGTCGCCGTTGCGGAACCACCAGGGCAGGAAGCGGCCGTTGGCGCCATCGATGCCGACCAGCTTGCTGCCGACGTAGCGGGCATCGTCATGGTCGAGGGCGTTGGGCTCCCAGCCCAGGTACGCGCCCAGTACCGTTGGGTTGACCTCTACGGTGCGCTTGAGCTGGTTGATCAGGTGTTCACGGTCGACCCGCATCAGCGGGCTGCCGTCGGCGGCCTGCATGCCAAGCATGGCGTTACTGGTGGCCAGGCTACGGGCAATCGACAGGGGCGCCTCGAGGCCGCGCTGGATCTCGCTGACCTGGGTGCGGGCCAGGGCAGCCAGGCGCTGTTCGATCACGCTCTCGAACTGCTTCTGTGTGCGCTGTTCCACCAGCGCCTGGGTGCGTTGGCCGGAATACACGGCGTAGAGCACCAGTGCCGCGACAATGCTCAGCACGATGGCACCGGCCAGGGCGGCCACGGAAAACTGGATCGACTTGAACTTCATGAAAAGCTCCGCGCGCAAGGAGGTCGTATCCCTGGGTTATCGGCGGGCTAATACCAAAGCATGAGGGTCTGTAAGAAAACTTCCCTGCGGCTCTGGTCGAGGCGGGCATCTGGGCCTAGGATACGCGGCACGTAAATAGGGAGTGTTTTATGCGTAAGTCATTCGTTGTCAGCATGTTGAGCGCCAGCGTCCTGCTGGGCGGCTGCCAGGCGGTCAATACCACCAGCGGCGGCGCCGTGGGCGTCGAGCGCAAGCAGTACATGTTCAGCATGCTCTCGACCGATGAGGTCAACCAGATGTATGCCCAGTCGTACCAGCAGACCCTCGGCGAAGCGTCGAGCAAGGGCGTGCTGGAGAAGGGCAGTGCCGACGCCAAGCGCGTGCAGGCCATCGCCGACCGCCTCATCGCCCAGGCGCCAGTGTTCCGGCCGGATGCCGCACAGTGGAAGTGGGAAGTCAACGTGATCAAGAGCGACGAGCTCAATGCCAACTGCGGCCCGGGCGGCAAGATCATCGTCTACACCGGGCTGATCGATCAGCTCAAGCTCACCGACGCCGAGATCGCCGCGGTCATGGGCCACGAAATTGCCCACGCCCTGCGAGAGCACGGCCGTGAAGCAATGTCCAAGGCCTATGGCGTGGAAATGGCCCGTCAAGGCGCGGGTGCCTTCCTCGGCCTTGGCCAGGACAGCATGGCGTTGGCCGACACCGTGGTGAACTACGCCATGACCCTGCCCAACAGCCGCAACAACGAGAACGAGGCCGACCTGATCGGCCTGGAACTGTCGGCCCGCGCCGGTTACGACCCGAACGCCGCGATCACCCTGTGGAACAAGATGAGCAAGGCCTCCGAAGGTGCGCCGCCTGAGTTCATGAGCACCCACCCGGCCTCCAGCAGCCGGATCGCCTCGCTGCAGGCGGCGATTCCGAAGGTGATGCCGCTGTATCAAGCGGCCAAGAAGTAAAAGCAGCTTCAAGGTTCAAGCTTCAAGCGGCAAGCAAGGGCGTATCTGCTCTTTCTTGCCGCTTGTAGCTTGCCACTTACCGCTGCTTCACCCAATCCAGCCGCTGGTCTTCATCGCCGAATACACCGCGACGATCGCCAGCACCACGAACGCCGCCGCCGCCAGGCGCCGGATCAGTGTCAGTGGCAGCTTCTCGGCCGCGAAGTTACCCGCCAGTACCACCGGCACGTTGGCAATCAGCATGCCCAGGGTGGTACCGATGATCACCATGATCAGGTGCGGATACTGCGCCGCCAGCATGACCGTGGCGACCTGGGTCTTGTCGCCGATCTCCGCCAGGAAGAACGCGATCAGGGTGGTCAGGAACGGCCCGAAACGGCGTGCGCTGCTGCTTTCGTCATCGTCCATCTTGTCCGGTACCAGGGTCCACAGCGCGGTGGCGGTGAAGCTTGCGGCAAGAATCCAGTGCAGCACCGACTCGGTGAAGAAGCTGCTCACCCAGGCACCCACGGCGCCAGCGGCGGCATGGTTGGCCAGGGTCGCCGCGACAATACCGGCGATGATCGGCCAGGGCTTGCGAAAACGCGCCGCGAGGATGAGTGCGAGCAGTTGCGTCTTGTCACCGATTTCGGCGAGCGCAACGATGGCGGTGGGGACCAGCAGAGATTCCAGCATCAGGTTTCCTACGGGGGCGGGTCGACACGGCTATGACACGTACAGCCTCCCCGCCCCGGGTAAGGTGTGCGTGTCATAGGTCTTGTCAAACCCTGGATCCGTCTGCGCGGATCGTGGGTCGTACGCGCCATGGCCTGTGGGCCAAGTGTGTTGACGCGTACCGGGCGAGCAGGGCGCTCGCGGGAGACTACTCCCCTAGGACGGAGCGGATTCTGCCTACACCGCGCACATTCGGCAAGCGCTGTTTTCAGCCACGGGTTGCCCGGTAGATTCGAAAGCCCTGGGCTTCGGCGCGAATCTCGCAGTTGCCGAGTGCGCCTTCGATCAAGGGTTGATAGCGCAGGAAGCTGTTGGCAACCAGGCGTATTTCGCCGCCTTTTCGAAGATGTTCGCCGGATTTTTTCAGCAAGTTCTCCGAGGCCTGGTAATCGGTATGCACCCCCGTGTGGAAGGGCGGGTTGCTCAGGATCAGGTCCAGGTCGGCAGGGGCAGCGTCGATGCCGTCACCGCTGATCACCTCGCCTTCGAGGTTGTTGGCCGCCAGGGTCAGGCGACTGGCGGCTACGGCGAATGCATCCACATCCAGCAGGGTGACCCGGCTTTGCGGGTAACGCCGTTTGACCGCTGCCCCCAGCACCCCGGCGCCGCAACCAAAGTCCAGCACATGGCCGCCCGCCAGGCCATCCAGGTGCTCCAGCAACAGTGCCGTGCCCTTGTCCAGGCGGCCATGGCTGAACACGCCCGGCAGGCTGATGACCTGCAGCGGGCCATCGGCGAGCGGCAGTTCGAAGCGTTCGGCCAGGCTATGCAGTGGTTTGGCTTCAGGGGCGTTGTCGACGGTCACCTGCCACAGCTGGCAGTGCCGCGCGCTGTCAAGCTTGCGCGGCTTGCCAAAGGCCTGCAGCTGCTTCGCCGCACCTTCGATGCCGCCGCGTTTTTCACCTACCAGGTAGAGCACGCGCCCGGCCAGGCGTGATGCCAGCGCGTTGAGCAGATAGGCGGCCAGTTCGCGAGACTTGGGCAGGAACAGTACCGCACTGTCGAAGGCTACCGCAGGCACCTCGACGCCATAGTGGCTGCGCCCGGCGAAGCGGCTCTCAAGCAGCGCCTGATCGCCGGCATGCCAGGTCCAGCCATGGGCCGCCGGCAGTTGGCCAAGCAGGCCATCGGCCTGGGCGCCGGCGATCAACAGCGGGCCCTGGAACAGGTCCGCCTGGCGGAGCAACACTTCACTGCGCGGGTCCATGGACGACGCCTCCTGAAAAAGTGGCGCAGTGTAGCAGAGGCTTCAGTCGATCAGCCGACCACTCGCCGTGGCTGGCCGGCGAAGTAGGCCAGGGCGTTTTCGGCGAGCTGGCCGACGATGCGCTGGCGCGACTCCACCGCGCCCCAGGCGCTGTGCGGGGTGATGATCAGGCGCGGGATGTCGCCAGCCAGCAGGGGATTGCCATTGACGGGTGGCTCTACGCTCAGCACATCGGTGGCCGCACCGCCCAAATGGCCGCTGCGCAGTGTGTCGGCCAGCGCCTGCTCGTCGATCAACCCGCCACGGGCGGTATTGACCACCAGGGCGCCCGGCTTGAGCAGCGCCAGTTCGCGGGCGCCGAGCATGTGGCGGGTCTGTTCGTTGAGCGGGCAATGCAGGGTGAGGGCGTCGACTTGCGGCAGCAACTCTTCCAGCGGCAGGCGATCGGCGCGGGGAGGGCGCCCGGGTATCTGCCCGGTCAGCACGCGCATGCCAAATGCCTCTGCCAGCCGCGCCACCGCGCCACCCAGTTCGCCATGGCCGAGCAGGCCGAGGGTCTTGCCCTCCAGCTCGACGATGGGGAAGTCCAGCAGGCAGAACTGGCTGGCCTTGGCCCACTGGCCGGCTGCCACGGCCTGATTGTAATCGCACAGGCGCGTGGCCAGCGCCAGCAACAGGGCCAGGGTGTGCTGCGCCACCGACGGGGTGCCATAGCCCTGGCAGTTGCACACGGTGATGCCCTGGGCACGAGCGGCGGCCAGATCGACGTTGTTGGTGCCGGTGGCGGCAACCAGGATCAGCTTGAGCTGCGGGTTGGCCGCGAGCGCCTCGGCATCGAGCATGACCTTGTTGCTGATGACCGCGGTGGCGCCCTGCAGGCGTTCGGCAACCTGGTCCGGACGGGTCGCGGCATGCAGTTGCAGTTCGTCGAACTGGGTGTGCAGGGGCGAAAGGTCGAGGTCGCCGAGGTCGAGGGAGTGGTGATCGAGAAACACGGCGCGACGTAGGCTGGGCATGTGGGGCTCCGGTCAGGGCAAAGGTGTTCGGCTATCCGTGGGCGCGGGCTTGCCTCGCGAAGGGGCCTCAGGATGCTGGGCGCAGTGTCTGTTCCGCAGGCGCCGCTCGTCAACGACGACGGCCCCACTCATACCTGTGCCAGCCAAATCATTCCTTCGGCTGATTTGACCGGTGCGTCACCGTTCTACAGTAAGTGCCTGAATTGTCCGGCCCGCTTTCCAGAAAAGGGATACCCATGCTGCAGACACGCATCATCAAGCCCGCCGAGGGCGCTTACCAATACCCACTGCTGATCAAGCGTCTGCTGATGTCGGGCGTGCGCTACGAAAAGACCCGTGAAATCGTCTATCGCGATCAGCTGCGCCTCACCTATCCGCAACTGAGCGAGCGCATCGCGCGCCTGGCCAATGTACTGAGTGCCGCTGGCGTGAAGGCGGGTGATACCGTGGCGGTCATGGATTGGGACAGCCATCGCTATCTGGAATGCATGTTCGCCATCCCGATGATCGGTGCGGTGGTGCACACCATCAACGTGCGCCTGTCCCCCGAGCAGATTCTCTACACCATGAACCACGCCGAAGACCGCTTCGTGCTGGTCAACAGCGATTTCGTCGGCCTTTACCAGGGCATCGCCAGCCAGTTGACCACCGTGGAAGGCACCGTACTGCTGACCGAAGGGGCGGACAAGAGCGCCGACCTGCCCGGCCTTCACGGCGAATACGAGCAACTGCTGGCGGCTGCCAGCCCGCACTACGACTTCCCCGATTTCGACGAAAACTCGGTGGCCACCACGTTCTATACCACTGGCACCACCGGTAACCCCAAGGGCGTGTACTTCACCCACCGCCAACTGGTGCTGCATACCCTGGCCGAGGCCGCGGTGACCGGCAGCATCGACAGCGTGCGGCTGCTGGGCAGCAACGATGTGTACATGCCGATCACCCCGATGTTCCATGTGCACGCCTGGGGTATTCCCTATGCGGCCACCATGCTTGGCATGAAGCAGGTCTACCCCGGGCGCTATGAGCCGGACATGCTGGTCAAGCTGTGGCGCGAGGAAAAGGTCACCTTCTCCCACTGCGTGCCGACCATCCTGCAGATGCTGCTCAACTGCCCGTCCTCCCAGGGTGAGGACTTCGGCGGCTGGAAGATCATCATCGGCGGCAGCGCGCTCAACCGGGCGCTGTATGAGGCGGCCCTGGCCCGGGGCATCCAGCTCACGGCGGCGTATGGCATGTCGGAGACGTGCCCGCTGATCAGCGCCGCGCACCTGAACGATGAGCTGCAGGCCGGCAGCGAGGATGAGCGGGTCACCTACCGCATCAAGGCCGGGGTACCGGTGCCGCTGGTGGAGGCGGCGATCGTCGATGGCGACGGTAACTTCCTCCCCGCCGATGGCGAGTCCCAGGGCGAGCTGGTGCTGCGTGCGCCGTGGCTGACCATGGGCTACTTCAAAGAGCCGGAAAAAAGCGAGGAGCTGTGGCAGGGCGGCTGGCTGCATACCGGTGACGTCGCGACCCTCGATGGCATGGGTTACATCGATATCCGCGATCGCATCAAGGACGTGATCAAGACCGGTGGCGAATGGATCTCGTCGCTCGACCTCGAGGACCTGGTCAGCCGGCATCCTGCGGTGCGCGAGGTGGCGGTGGTCGGCGTGGCCGATCCGCAATGGGGCGAGCGCCCGTTCGCACTGTTGGTGGTGCGCGAAGGGCAAAGCATCGACGCGCGTTCCCTCAAGGAACACCTCAAGCCGTTCGTCGAGCAAGGGCACATCAACAAGTGGGCGATCCCCAGCCAGATCGCCATTGTTACTGAAATTCCCAAGACCAGTGTCGGCAAGCTCGACAAGAAGCGCATCCGCCTGGACATCACGCAGTGGCAGGCCAGCAACAGCACTTTCCTTTCCACGCTCTGACCCTGTGGCGGTCCGTGCCTTTCAAGGCGCGGACCGCATGCTAGAGCGGTCTAAGCCTTGCCAAACATAAAAATTGGGCCATGCTTGAGCACTGCCAGCGCATGGGGCCGCTGTTTCGAGGCCGGCCGCAAGCAGGGCGCGCAAATCACACTTTAGAGGGATCAAGCACCTGTGACCGCTGGCTATAGTCGGGCCAGGGGATTTTTCAGGAATGGGGGAGGGCGCTGCGCATCATCGATGTGCGACGCCACGGGCAGGAGCCGGCTTTACCAGGCGCTCGAGCCGTTCTTGAAAGGACTCACTGCCATAACAATAAAGTACATGGAGTAGCGTCGATGACATCTGCAAACCCGTTCTGGCGCCGGGCAAAACTGCCACTGGCAGTCAGCCTCGCTTCTACGCTCGCAAGTCCTGCTTTCGCTGTCAGCTTCAACATTGGGGAAATCGAAGGCCAGTTCGACTCGTCGCTCTCCGTGGGCGCCAGCTGGTCTACGGCCAATCCGAACAAGAACCTCATCGGTGCCAACAACGGCGGCAGAGGGTTGTCGCAGACCTCCGACGATGGTCACCTGAACTTCAAGAAGGGCGAGACCTTCTCGAAGATCTTCAAAGGTATCCACGACCTCGAACTCAAGTACGGTGACACCGGCGTGTTCGTCCGTGGCAAGTACTGGTACGACTTCGAGCTCAAGGACGAAAACCGCGAGTTCAAGGACATCAGCGACTCCAACCGCAAGGAGGGCGCCAAGTCCTCGGGTGCGGAACTGCTCGATGCCTTCGTCTACCACAACTACAACATCGCCGACCTGCCGGGCACCGTACGCCTGGGCAAGCAGGTGGTGAGCTGGGGTGAGAGCACCTTCATCGGTGGCGGTATCAACTCCATCAACCCCATCGACGTCTCGGCGTTTCGCCGCCCAGGCGCGGAGATCAAGGAAGGCCTGATCCCCGTCAACATGTTCTATGTGTCGCAGAGCCTGACCGACAACCTGACGGCAGAAGGCTTCTACCAGATCGAGTGGGACCAGACGGTCGTCGACAACTGCGGCACGTTCTTCTCTCAGCCTGACGTAATTGCCGATGGTTGTGACAACAACCTGGCCGTGCTGGCCACACGCTCCAACGTAGCGCGGGGCCTTGGGGCACTCTCGGGGCCGGCACTGCGTGCGCTGACCGCGCAAGGGGTGAGCTGGGGCTCGCCTGACGAGGGCGTGATCGTACGTCGCGGTCCCGACCGTGATGCTCGTGACAGCGGTCAGTTCGGTCTGGCCCTGCGCTATATGTACGAACCGCTGAATACCGAGTTCGGCGGCTACTTCATGAACTATCACAGCCGTGCACCGATCTTCAGTGGTCGTGGCGCTGCGGCCCGTTTCTATAACCCGGCCAACCTGGCAGGCGCTCTGATCGGCGCTGGGGTTCCACCTGCTGCTGCAACCAACCCGGCCTTGCTCCAGCAGCTCATGCCGCTCTATGTAGCGGGCAACTCCAGCTACTACGTGGAGTACCCCGAGGATATTCGCCTGTACGGTTTGAGCTTCTCCACGACCTTGCCCACTGGCACGGCCTGGAGCGGTGAAATCAGCTACCGGCCGAATGCGCCGGTGCAGTTGAACACCACCGATATCCTGTATTCGGGCCTGACGCCGCTTGACCCTAACGCATCGGTCCTGAGGGGCACGGCCAACACCGATCAGCCAGGTTATCGCCGTAAAGAAATCACCCAGCTGCAAACCACCTTCACCCACTTCTTCGACCAGGTGATGGGGGCAGAGCGTCTGACCATGGTTGGTGAGGTGGGCTGGACCCACGTGGGCGGCCTGGAAAGCACCTCCAAGGCACGCTATGGCCGTGACCCGGTGTACGGCCCGGGGCCGCTGCCCAACGGTCGTTGCCAAAGCCTGAACGCCAGCACCCTGGCGGGCGCCGAGAAGAACAACCTGTCGCGCTACTGCGAAAACGAGGGCTATACCACCGCCGACTCCTGGGGTTATCGCGTACGCGCCATCTGGGACTACAACAACGTCTTCGCCGGCGTGAACCTGCGCCCCAGCGTGGCCTGGTCCCACGACGTCGATGGCTACTCCCCTGGCCCTGGCGGCGCCTTCGAGGAAGGCCGCAAGGCGGTCAGCCTGGGCCTGGACGCCGAGTACCAGAACACCTACACCGCGAGCCTGTCGTACACCAACTTCTTCGACGGCAAGTACACCACCGTGGATGACCGCGACTTCGTCGCTCTCAGCTTCGGCGTGAACTTCTAAGCACATTGATCCAGGACGACAACAGAATGAAAACGACCACACGTCTGCTGCAAGCCGGTGTACTGGGCCTGTCCCTGTTGGCTACCAGCGTCATGGCTGCGGTTTCCGCCGACGAGGCGGCCAAGCTGGGCGCATCGCTGACCCCCATGGGGGCGGAGAAAGCCGGCAACGCCGATGGCTCGATCGGCCCGTGGGAACCTCTGTCGAAGAGCGCTGGCAGCGCCGACAGCAAGGGCTTCCTCTCCGACCCTTACGGCAGTGAAAAGCCCCTGTTCACCATCACCGCGCAAAACGTCGACCAGTACAAGGCCAAGCTTTCGCCTGGCCAGCTGGCGATGTTCCAGCGCTACCCGGACACCTACAAGATCCCGGTGTACAAGACTCATCGCGGTTCCACAGTGCCGGACGACGTCTTTGCGGCGATCAAGCAAAACGCCACCAAGACCACCCTGGTGGCGGGCGGTAACGGTCTGGAGAACTTCCAGACCGCCGTACCTTTCCCGATTCCCAAGGATGGTCTTGAGGTGATCTGGAACCACATCACCCGCTACCGTGGTGGTAGCGTGACCCGCCTGGTCACTCAAGCCACCCCGCAGCAGAATGGCTCCTATAGCCTGGTGTACTTCCAGGACCAGTTCGTCTTCCGCGACAAGATGAAGGACTTCGATCCCGCCAACCCGGGCAACATCCTGTTTTATTTCAAGCAGGAAGTGACTGCGCCAGCCCGCCTGGCCGGTACCGTACTGCTGGTTCACGAAACCCTCGACCAGGTCAAGGAACCGCGCAAGGCGTGGATCTACAACGCCGGCCAGCGTCGGGTACGCCAGGCACCGCAAGTGTCGTATGACGGCCCGGGTACTGCCGCGGACGGCCTGCGCACCTCCGACAACCTGGACATGTACAACGGTGCCCCGGACCGCTACGACTGGAAACTCGAAGGCAAGAAGGAGATGTACATCGCGGCCAACGCCTTCAAGCTCGATGACCCGAAACTCAAGTACGGCGACATCATCAAGGCCGGGCACATCAACCAGGATCTGTCGCGTTACGAGCTGCGCCGTGTATGGCATGTGGTCGCCACGCTCAAGCCGGGCCAGCGCCACATCTATGCCAAGCGTGACTTCTACATCGACGAGGATACCTGGCAAGCCGCGGTGATCGACCAATACGACGGCCGCGGGCAACTGTGGCGTATCTCCGAAGCCCACGCCCAGCCGTACTACAACGTGCAGGTGCCGTGGTACACCCTGGAAGCCATCTACGACCTGCAGTCTGGCCGTTACCTGGCCCTGGGCATGAAAAACGAAGAGAAGAGTGCCTACAACTTCGGCTTCAGTGCCAGCAAGGCCGAGTTCCAGCCAGCTGCCTTGCGTCAGGCGGGGGTGCGATGAACTGACTGCCAAATACTTCTTGTGAACTCCCAGAACGCCCCGGCTTGCCGGGGCGTTTCTGTTTTAACGGGTAATTGATGCCGAGCACCTTCGAGGCGATTTGATTGATGGGGTGTCATCAGCCGAGATGATAGCCATCGCCAGTGTTTCTTTTTGTCGTAGTCTTTTTTGGCTAAATCGCCGCCATCATCTTCAAATGCATAGCATTTGCCGCTAGTCTCGCAAAATTCCATATCGCCGTAGTCTTCCAACAGAACGAGCCGGCCATGACAGACCTGTCCCGTATGCATGGAGTCGCCAGCCAGGCCTTGGGCCTGCTGGACGGGCGTTTCTTCAGGCCACCCCTGCCCGACGCCCACGTACCGAGAGCCCGCCTGTGCCAGCGCCTGCAGGCGGGGCTGGATGGGCGCTTGCTGTTGGTCAACGCGCCAGCAGGCTTCGGCAAGAGTTCGCTTGCCATCGAGTTCTGCCAGGAGCTGCCTGGCCATTGGCGCAGCCTCTGGCTGGGCCTGAGCCAGCGCGACGCCGACCCTGGTCGCTTCCTCGAGCGCTTGCTTGAAGGGCTGCAGCAGTTCTGCCCGGCCTTGGGAGGCCAAGCCCTGGGGCTGCTGAAAATGCGCCAGCGCCACCAACCCTTTGCCTTTGAAGAGTGGCTCGATGGCTTGCTCGACGAGCTTGCGCTCTATCTGCAGCCCGATACCCCCCTGTTGCTGGTCCTGGACGACTACCACCTCGCCCAAGGGGCAGTACTCGATCGCTGTCTGCAGTTTTTCCTCAATCATCTGCCTGCCGGGTTGGTGCTGCTGGTCACCAGCCGGCAGCGGCCAGACTGGCACCTGGCGCGCTTGCGGCTGTCGCGCCAACTGGTCGAACTCAACGAGCAGGACTTGCGCCTGACGCCTGATGAAGCCCTCGCGGTGATTGGTCGCCAACCCACCGGCTTGCGTGGCCAGGCGCTCGATAACCTGATCCAGCGCAGTGACGGTTGGGTGGCCGGGCTGCGTTTCTGGCAACTGGCGGCCAGCGAGTCGGGTGATGAGCATGCCTTGCCGCAGGCGTTGCACGGTGGCGAAGGCTTGATCCGTGACTACCTGCTCGAGGAAGTCATCGATATGCTGCCCGCGCCGGTGCAGGCATTTCTCTACGACACCGCTTGCCAGGAGCGCTTTTGCGCCGAGCTGTGCGACGCGTTGCGCGAGCGTGAGGACGGTGCGCAGGTGCTGAGCTATCTGCAGGCCCATCAGGTGTTTCTGGTACCGCTCGACGAGCATGGGCGCTGGTTCCGTTACCACCACCTGTTCTCCGACCTGCTGCGCAGTCGGCAGGCCAGCGAGCCGCTGGCGAGCCTGCACTTGCGTGCCTGTCGTTGGTTCGAGGGCCAGGGGCTGCTGGATGAGGCGGTAGAGCAGGCATTGCGTGCCGGGCATCTCGACGTGGCGGCGGACCTGGTGCAGAGCTTGTCGGAGGAGCAACTGCTGGCCGAGCAGAACGTCGGCATGCTGCTGCGCTGGAAAATGGACCTGCCTGACAGCCTGCTGATCAGCACGCCCCGGCTGATCGTGCTGTACAGCTGGGCCTTGGGGCTGGCTTGCCAGCTGGACGCGGCCGAAGAGCTCGCAGGGTATCTGAGCCGCTTCTTGCCGGCACCGTCGGCCACGGCGCAGAAGTCGATGCTGGCCCAGTGGCTGGCGCTCAGCGGGGTGATCGCCCGCGGCCGCGGCGATCGCGAGCGCACCCTGGCTTACTGTACGCAAGCACTGCGCAGCTTGCCTCGCAAGCGTTACGGGCAACGCCTGGTGTGTCTGTCCACGCTGTCCAACCTGGCCATCGCCGATGGTGATTTCTGGCGGGCGCGAGGCTGGAATCGCGAGGCGCTCGAGTTGGCCCAGCGTGTCGGCAACCCGTTGTTCGAGGCGTTGGCGCATTACGACCGTGCACGTGTGCTGCATGCCCGTGGCGAAGTGCGGCGTGCGCTGGATGAAGTGCGTCAGGGCTTGCAGCGGCTGCAAGGGTTGTCGGGGCAGCGGCTGTATGCCGTGCGGGCCCGGCTCACCTTGTACGAAGGCTATCTGCTTGCGGCCAGCCTGCAGCCTGGCCAGGGGCGCGCACGCTTGCGTGCGGGGCTCAGCGAAGCGCGCACCTGCCGAGATATCAGCGTGCTGATCGGCCACTGCGTGATCGCTTCGCTCGAGGGGCGTGAAGGGCGTTTCACCGAGGCGTTCTCGGAGCTGGCCGAGGCGGAGCGGCTGATGCACATCTGGGATGTTCCGCCGATCTTCTACCTGGCCATGATTACGCTGGTGAAGTGCGAGCTCTGGATCGCCCAGGGGCGCACCGACCTTGCCGAATCCTGGCTGCTGCGCCTGGGCCAGACCTACGGCGGCAAGCAGCCCGCCGCAGCGCCAGAGTTTCACCCGTTGCTACCCTTGCACATCGAGCTGCAACAGGCGCTGCTCGATCGTGTGCTGCAGCGCCCGCGAGAGGCCGAGTCGCGCTTGCAGGCACTGGTCGAGCGTGGCCAGGCCAATGGCGGCATGACACTGGTGGTCAGTGCGTTGTGCCAGCTGATCGAGCTGTTGCTGGCCGAAGGCCGTGAGCCCGAAGCCTGCAAGCGCCTGGCGCATGCCATGGAGGCTGCCCAAGGGGGCGCGCTGCAGGCCTTCGCGCGGCTTGTCGAGGAGCATCCGCAGTGGTTGCGCGATCAACTAGAGCTCAGGGCTGCCTGCCCGGCCCAGGCGGAGCTGCTTGCGCGCTTGCCCGAGGCGCTGAGCACCGCCAATGGGGCCTCTGAAGCCTTGAGTGCGCGCGAACTCGCGGTGCTGGAGCTGATTGCCCAGGGCTGCTCGAACCAGCAGATCAGCGAGCGGCTGTTCATTTCGCTGCATACGGTCAAGACCCACGCCAGCCATATCAACAGCAAGCTTGGGGTAGAGCGGCGCACGCAAGCCGTCGCCAGGGCCAAGTCTCTGGGCATGCTGGCCTGAAGGCTGGCCCAGATGCACGCCGGTCGTTAAGATGGTGGCCACTAGCTACCCTGGCGCACTGCTTTTTCCCCACTCATCTTTGTGCAGAAGCTGCCGATACACAGTTCGGCGTCTTGCATTGCCACGCGCCAATTTCCCTTCTTCCTTTTACGGGTCGTGTTGATGCTGCAGTACGGGCAAAAAAGCTTTCTGATCGTCGACGACTTCACCGACTTTCGCACGTCGACACGCTCCATGTTGCGCGAACTGGGTGCTCGCGACGTGGACACCGCCGACAGTGGCGAGCAGGCGCTGCGCATGTGCGGGCAAAAGCGCTATGACTTCGTGTTGCAGGACTTTCACCTGGGCGACGGCAAGAAGAACGGCCAGCAGGTGCTTGAAGACCTGATTCTCGACAAGCTGATCAGCCATGAGTGCGTGTTCATCATGGTCACCGCTGAAAGCAGCCAGGCCATCGTTCTGAGCGCCATCGAGCACGAACCTGACGCTTACCTGACCAAGCCATTCAACCGCGTAGGCCTGGCCCAGCGCCTTGAAAAGCTGGTTCAGCGCAAGACCCTGCTCAAACCGATTCTCCAGGCCCTTGACCGTGGTCGTCCGGCTGAAGTGCTGACGGCCTGTGCCGAGCTGTGCAAGCAGGACCCACGCTTTGCGCCGCTGTGCCTGCGCTATCGTGCCGATGCACTGCGCGATCTCAACCGCTTCGACGAACTGGAAAAGTTCCTTAAAGGCATTCTCGCCAGCCGCCCGCAACCCTGGGTCTACGCGGCGCTGGGCAGCCTGCTGTACAAGCGCGGCCAGCATGCCCAGGCGCAGGGTGTATACGAACAGGCGCTCAAAGCCTTCCCGATCATGCCCAGCCTGTATGACGGCATGGCCGAGGTGCTGGTGGCCCAGGGCGAGAGCCGGCGTGCCCAGCACATGCTTGAGGAAGCGGTACGCCTGTCGCCACTGGCGGTGCGCCGGCAAGCGGCGCTGGGCAAGCTGGCGCTGGACAATGCCGACTTCGAGGGCGCTTCGAAAGCGTTTCGGCATGCGGTCAGCCAAGGCCAGAGTTCGCGCTACAAGAGCGCCGAAACCAACCTGGGGCTGGCCCAGGCATTGATGAACAAGAATGCCGGCAACGGTCTCGACGCGCGAACCCGGGTCGAGATCAACAGCGTGCTCAGTGAAGTGGCCAAGGAAAACGTCGAGGACCAGGGCCTGCAAGTGCGGGCGCGGTTGATGAAGGCGGCGAGCCTGCAACAGGCGGGCGATGCGGAAACAGCCGCCAAGCTCACCGAACAGGCCATGCAACGGCTGGAGAAGATGGAGCAGTTCTTCTCGGTCGAGGCGGCGCTGACCGTGGCCAAGCAACTGCAGCAGCTGGGCCAGGACGCGGCGGGCACTTCGATTCTCAAAGGATGCGTGGAAACCTACGGCGACGACCCCAAGGTGATGCAGAGCGTGGCCAAGCTTACCGATGACCCGGTGGTGCTCGGCGCTGTGACCGAAGCGGTCGACCTTAACCGTCAAGGCGTGCGCAGCTACCAGGGCGGGCAGCTCAGCGAGGCGCTGGGCATGTTCCGCAAGGCGCTGTCGCTGCAGCCGAAGAACATCAGCATCGCCCTCAACACCGCCCAGGCGCTGCTGCGCATCGGTGGCGAGACACCGCCACCGGCATTGATGGAGGAGTGTCGCAGCTGCCTCACCAGCGTGGCCGGCATCCCTGCCAGCGACAGCCGCTACGACCGCTACCGCAAACTGCACATCCGGGTCTTTGGCGCATGAACCACGACAACCAGGGGCTGGATTTCTCCACGGTGATCGCCTCCACCGTGCACGACCTGAAGAACTCGCTGTCGGCGTTGATCCAGGCGCACAACCAGTGGCTGGCGCGCTTGCCCGAGGCGCTGCAGGGCGGTGCCGAGCAGGGCGTGATGGAGCACGAGTTTCGTCACCTCAACGGCATGCTGGTGCAGATGCTGGGCCTGTACAAACTTGGGGTGAACCAGCTCCCGGTGTGCCCGGACTACCATGAGCTGGACGACTTCATCGAGTCGCAACTGGCCGCGCACGAGGAGGTGCTCAAGCATCGCGACATCCTCGCCACCTGGCGTATCGACACCGAGAGCCCGCTGGGTTTCTTCGACCGTGAACTGGTGGCATCGGTGCTGGCCAACGTGCTGACCAACGCCATCCGCTATGCCGGCCACACGTTGCTGATCGGCATCGAGGAGGAGGGCGAGCAGCTGGTGATCAGCGTCAACGACGATGGCGCCGGTTATCCACAGCGCATGCTCGAGCGCCAGCAGGATTACGTGCAGGGTATCGATCAGCAGAGCGGCAGCACCGGGCTGGGCTTGTACTTCGCTGCGCGCATCGCCGCACTGCATGAGCGCAATGGCGTGCATGGGCGGATCGAGATCGCCAACGGCGGGGCGCTGGGGGGCGGGTTGTTCAGGTTGTATCTGCCCTGAATATTGCTGATTGCTGAGGCTGCATCCCAAGGTCATGTGAGAGATGTCTCTCAAGCAGCACATGGGCTTTCATCGGCGTCGAGCGGATGACAATGTAGATACGCCGTTTCTACATTTCACTTGCCATCGTCGGGAGGGTTTCTACTATGTATCTACCTTGGGAGATACTTATGCAGATCAAGATTCAGCAATGGGGCAACAGCGCAGCGATTCGTCTGCCTGCGACGATTCTCAAGCAAATGCACCTGAGCGTGGGCTCGACCCTGAGCCTGGATACTTCCGGTGAGACTCTGGTGCTCAAACCCGTCAGATCGAAGCCCGAGTACAGGCTCGAAGAGTTGATGGCGCAATGTGACCTGACAGCCCCGGAACCCGCAGATATGGCCGACTGGAACGCAATGCGTCCGGTGGGGCGTGAGGCTTGAGGCGGGCCAGGTTCGACAGGGGTGATATCGTCCGGATCAACCTGGATCCCACGGTCGGTATAGAACAGCAAGGCGCTGCGCGTCCTGCGCTGGTGCTGACGCCCGCCATGTTCAATACCTCAGGGCTCGCGGTGATCGTGCCGATTTCACAAGGTGGGGATTTCTCCCGGCACGCAGGTTTTGCAGTTACCCTGAGCGGCGCCGGTACCCAGACGCAAGGTGTGATGCTGTGCAATCAGCTACGCACGGTAGACCTCGAAGCGAGGGGTGCCAAGCGCATCGAATCCGTTCCCGAGGCCGTGATCCTGGACGCCCTGGCGCGTGTTCAAACCCTCTTCGATTAATTGTGTGCAGTGTCCTGTCATGGAAAAACCATCCGTAGCGCTCATCCGCGAAACCTTCCCCGTCGGCCCCTTGCAGTGCAACTGCACGCTGATCGGCGACCCGCTCAGCAAGAAGGCCATCGTCGTCGACCCGGGCGGTGACGAGCAGAAGATCCTCGCCCGTCTGCAGCACCATGGCCTGACCCTGGTGAGCATCATCCACACCCACGCCCACTTCGATCACTTCCTTGCCTCGGGCAGGCTCAAGGAACTGACCGGCGCCACCTTGCACCTGCACAAGGATGACCAGCCGTTGTGGGACAACCTCGAGATGCAATGCCAGATGTTCGGCATGCCCTACACGCCCGTGCCTGCACCGGACCGCTGGCTGAGCGACGACGAGGAACTGGCCTGTGGTTGTGGCGTGGCCCTGCACACGCCAGGGCATAGCCCGGGCTCGATGAGCTTCTGGTTCGCCGAGCAGAAACTGCTGATTGCCGGCGACACCCTGTTCCGCCGTGGTGTCGGCCGCACCGATTTGTGGGGTGGTGACCAGCGGACTATCGTTCGTTCCATCAAGGAACGACTGTACCGCCTCGATGAAGATGCCATCGTGGTGACTGGCCATGGCCCGGAAACCCGACTCGGCGACGAAATGCGCGAAAACCCGTTCGTGCGTGCCTGAGGTTGCATGGAATTTTTCCGCTTTGCTGCAATCCAAGGCTGGCACAGATCCGCGAGTGATCCGCTGCACTTTTGAATTTCAGTAGGAGCTTGTCCATGTTCACCATGCGTCGTCTGATTATCGTCGCTACCGCCGCTGCCCTGATGTCCGGTTGTGCCAGCCCCAACCCGTATGACAACCAAGGCCAGGCGCAAGGCTCAACAGGGATGAGCAAAACTGCCAAGTACGGTGGCCTGGGCGCGCTGGCCGGCGCCATTGCCGGTGCCGCCATCGATCACAACAACCGCGGCAAGGGTGCGCTGATCGGCGCCGCCGCAGTGGGCGCCGCCGCCGCTGGCTACGGTTACTACGCCGACAAGCAAGAGGCCGCGCTGCGTGCGCAAATGGCCAACACGGGCGTCGAAGTGCAGCGTCAGGGTGACCAGATCAAGCTGATCATGCCGGGCAACATCACCTTCGCCACCGATTCGGCGAACATCGCCCCAAGTTTCTACTCGCCGCTGAACAACCTCGCCGGTTCGTTCAAGCAGTTCAACCAGAACACCATCGAAGTGGTCGGTTTCACCGACAGCACCGGCAGCCGTCAGCACAACATGGACCTGTCGCAGCGCCGCGCCCAGGCCGTCAGCAGCTACCTGACCTCGCAAGGTGTCGATGCATCGCGGGTGACGGTGCGTGGCATGGGCCCTGACCAGCCGATCGCCAGCAATGCCGATGCCAATGGCCGTGCGCAGAACCGTCGGGTTGAGGTCAACCTGAAGCCGATTCCGGGCCAGCAGTATGACCAGCAGGGTACCGTGCAGCAGTACCCGTAACGCTCCACAGCTGAAATAGATCGCGGGGCAAGCCCGCTCCCACGACTTAACGTGGGAGCGGGCTTGCCCCGCGATGCTTTTTATCAGCGCACGGTGCTGGCCTGGATCGCCGTCAGCGCAATGGTGTGCACGATGTCATCCACCTGTGCCCCGCGCGGCAGGTCGTTGACCGGCTTGCGCAACCCTTGCAGCATCGGCCCGAGGCTCACGCAGTCGGCACTGCGCTGCACCGCTTTATGGGTGGTGTTGCCGGTGTTCAGGTCGGGGAACACGAACACCGTGGCGCGCCCTGCCACAGGGCTTGCGGGGGCCAGCTGGCGGGCGATCTCGGGGTTGGCGGCAGCGTCATACTGCAAGGGGCCGTCGATCAGCAGGTCGTGCTCGGCCTGCTGCGCCAGCCGCGTGGCCTCGCGTACTTTTTCCACTTCCTCGTCACTGGCGGCCGAGTCGCTGGAGTAGCTGAGCATCGCCACCCGTGGCGCGATACCGAACGACTCGGCAGACTCGGCGCTCTGCCGGGCAATTTCGGCCAGTTCGGCGGCGCTGGGATGCGGGTTCATCACGCAGTCGCCATACACCAGCACCTGGTCCGGGAACAGCATGAAGAACACCGACGACACCAGGCTTGCACCCGGCGCGGTCTTGATCAGCTGCAAGGCCGGGCGGATGGTGTTGGCGGTCGAATGCACCAGGCCAGAGACCAGTCCGTCGACCTCACCCAGGGCCAGCATCATGGTCGCGATCACCACCGGGTCTTCCAGCTGCTGCTCGGCCATCGGCGCGTTGAGGTTCTTGCTCTTGCGCAAATCGACCATAGGTTCGACGTAGCGGGCACGGATCAGGTCGGGGTCGAGCACTTCCAGATCGGGCGGCAGGCTGATGCCCTGGGCACGCGCCACGGCTTGCACCGCTTCGGGCTTGGCCAGCAGCACGCAACGGGCGATACCGCGTGCCTGGCACAGGGCGGCGGCTTGCACCAGCAAGGGCTCGGCGCCTTCGGGCAGGACGATGCGCTTGTTGGCCTGCTGGGCACGCTGGATCAGTTGGTAGCGGAACACCGCCGGCGACAGACGCAGCTCGCGCGGCGTGCCACAGCGCTGGTGCAGCCAGGCGGCATCGAGCTGGCTGGCGACGAAGTCGGTGATGAACTCGGCGCGCTCGCGGTCGTCCACCGGGATCTCGCGGTTCAGCGAGTTGAGCTGATTGGCGGTGTCATAGGAACCGGTGCTGACCGAAAGGATCGGCAGGCCGGCCTGCAGTGCGCCGCGGCACAGCTCCAGGATGCGTGGGTCGGGCTTGCTGTCGCTGGTCAGCAACAGGCCGGCCAGGGGCACGCCATTGATCGCCGCCAGGCTCACCGCGAGGATGATGTCGTCGCGATCGCCCGGCGTCACCACCAGGGTGCCCGAAGTGAGCAGCGGCACGGTGTTGGCCACGGTGCGGGCGCAGATGATGATCTTGTTCATGCGCCGCTGGTCGTAGTCACCGGCATTGAGCACCTGAGCGCCGAGCAGCTCGGCGACGTCGCGGGTGCGCGGTGCATTCAGGTCAGGCTGGTAGGGAATGCAGCCGAGCAGGCGGAAATCGTTGCCGCGCAACAGCGGTGAGTGCTCGCGCAGCCGCGTGGCGAAGTCGGCCATGCTTTCGTCGGTGCGCACCTTGTTGAGGATCACCCCGAGCACTTTCGGGTCCCGCGGGCCGCCGTACAACTGGGCCTGCAGTTCGACACGCCCGGACAGCTCGCTGAGCACCTCGTTCTCGGGCGCCGACACCAGGATCACCTCGGCATCCAGGCTCTTGGCTAGGTGCAGGTTGACCCGGGCCGCGTAGCTGGCGTGGCGGGTCGGCACCATACCTTCGACCACCACCACGTCCTTGCCCACACAGGCTTGCTGGTAAAGGCGGATGATTTCTTCGAGCAGTTCGTCCAGTTGGCCGTCCCCCAGCATGCGCTCCACATGGCCAAGGCTCAGTGGCAGGGGCGGCTTGATGCCATGGGTGCGGGCAACCAGCTCGGTAGAGCGCTCCGGGCCGGTGTCGCCGGGGTGCGGCTGGGCAATCGGCTTGAAGAAGCCGACCTTGAGCCCGGCGCGCTCCAGGGTGCGGATCAGGCCCAGGCTGATGGAGGTGAGGCCGACACCGAAGTCGGTCGGCGCAATGAAAAATGTCTGCATGCGTGCTTCTCGAAATAAGCGGTGCAAGGAAATCAACGGCCAAGGGTATCGCTAACCGCACCCTGGGCGCACCAGCCACAGTGGAATACCTGGCCGATGCGGCGTTCGCGCTCGCCGGGCTCGAGCACCCAGGGCCGCGCCTGCCAGGGCGGCTGGTGACGCAAGTGCTGGGTGTGGCCGCAGGAAAGCTCGACCACCCAGTGGCCTTCCTCGTCCTGATGGAAGCCAGTGATCAGACTGACGGGCCTCCCTTCGTCCATGGTCGGTTCGCAATCGGACGGTGCCTTGGTTACACTTCCCCGCTCTACATTCTTTTGCAAAAGGTCCTGCCCCATGCTGATCGCCGCCAACAAGGCTGTCTCCATCGACTATACCCTGACCAACGACGCCGGTGAGACCATCGACAGCTCTGCCGGCGGTGCGCCGCTGGTTTACCTGCACGGTGCCGGCAACATCATCCCAGGCCTGGAAAAAGCCCTGGAAGGCAAGCAGGCCGGCGACGAGCTGACCGTTGCCATCGAACCCGAAGAAGCCTACGGCGAATACTCGGCTGAACTGGTCAGCACCCTGAGCAGCAGCCTCTTCGAAGGCGTGGACCAACTGGAAGTCGGCATGCAGTTCCACGCTTCGGCGCCGGACGGCCAGATGCAGATCGTCACCATCCGCGACATCGACGGCGACGACGTGACCGTCGACGGCAACCACCCGCTGGCCGGCCAGCGCCTGAACTTCCAGGTCAAGGTTGTTGACGTGCGTGACGCCAGCGAAGAAGAAATCGCTCACCGTCATATCCACGGTGAAGGTGGCCATCACCACTGATTTTCTGCGCTAAGCTCAGAGAGTCGCCAGGCGCTCGGGCAAGCCGGACATCCTCAGGGAGTGGACGGTTTGGCTGCGCGCCTTTTTAGTGGGCGCAATTCGCCCCAGCGACAACCGGGAACCTGAGAGGGGATCAACATGAGTGTATTTCACGACCTGACGTTGAAGGCGCTGAACGGCGAAGACCTGCCCCTTGCCCCGTTCAAGGGCCAGGTGGTGCTGGTGGTCAATGTCGCCTCCAAGTGTGGGCTTACGCCGCAATACGCGTCGCTTGAGAAACTCCAGCAGCAGTTCAAGGGCAAGGGTTTCAACGTGCTGGGGCTGCCGTGCAACCAGTTTGCCGGCCAGGAGCCAGGCAGCGCGGACGAGATCCAGGCGTTCTGCAGCCGCAACTATGGCGTGAGCTTCCCGCTGAGCGAAAAGCTCGACGTCAACGGCTCGGAGCGTCATGCCCTGTATCGGTTGCTGGCCGGCGAGGGCGCCGAGTTTCCTGGCGATATCACCTGGAACTTCGAGAAGTTCCTGGTGGGCAAGGATGGTCGCGTGCTGGCGCGTTTCGCGCCGCGTACCGCGCCGGACGATCCAACTGTCGTGCAGGCGATCGAGAAGGCCTTGGCCTGATTTGCACCCTGTGGGAGCGGCTTTAACCGCGAAGCAGGCAACGCGGTGCATGGCACCGGCCATGCCGGTGTTCGCGGCTAAAGCCGCTCCCACAGGTTCGCGCGAATCAGCAAGCGCTGTGCAGTTCGGTGAGATCTCAGCCTGCCCCGCGCTCATCTGGGATACCTGCCAATCACCCCGATCAATAATGCTGTGCCCACCCACCCGCTACCCCTAAGCTCAGGCGCATTTCCTCACCCGTCGGGAGCGCCGCATGTCCAGCAACCCTCTGTTCCAGTCTTTCACCCTTGGCACCCTCGACCTGCCGACCCGTGTGGTCATGGCACCGATGACCCGTACCTTCTGCCCCGGTGGCGTACCCCATGACGGCGTGGTCGAGTACTACCGTCGCCGTGCCGCTGCCGGTGTCGGCCTGATCATCACCGAAGGCACCACGGTTGGCCACAAAGCCGCCAACGGCTACCCCAACGTTCCACGCTTTCATGGCGAAGATGCGCTGGCCGGCTGGAAGCGCGTGGTCGAAGCCGTGCATGCCGAAGGCGGGCGGATCGTGCCGCAGCTGTGGCACGTGGGCAGCGTGCGCCGGCTGGGCACCGAGCCGGATGCCAGCGTGCCGGGCCACGGCCCGAGCGGCAAGGACAAGGACGGCAAGGTCGTGGTCCATGGCATGAGCCATGACGACATCCGCGAGGTGATTGCCGCCTTCGCCCAGGCTGCCCGTGATGCCCAGGCCATCGGCATGGACGGCGTCGAGATCCACGGCGCCCATGGTTACCTGATCGATCAGTTCTTCTGGGAAGCCAGCAACCGCCGCGATGACGAATATGGCGGTGACCTGGCCGGGCGTTCACGCTTTGCCATCGAACTGATCCAGGCCGTGCGTGCTGCGGTGGGGCCGGACTTCCCGATCATCTTCCGCTTCTCCCAGTGGAAGCAGCAGGACTACAGCGCGCGCCTGGTGCAAACCCCAGAGGCCCTGGCGGCGTTCCTCGAGCCGCTGTCCGAGGCGGGTGTGGATATCTTCCATTGCTCCACCCGGCGCTTCTGGGAGCCGGAGTTCGATGGCAGCGAGCTGAACCTGGCCGGCTGGACCCGCCAACTCACCGGCAAACCGACCATCACCGTGGGCAGTGTTGGCCTGGACGGCGAGTTCCTGCAGTTCATGGTCGATACCGACAAGGTGGCCAAACCGGCCAGCCTGGAAGGGCTGCTGCGCAGGTTGCAAGCCGAGGAATTCGACCTGGTGGCGGTGGGCCGCGCCCTGCTGGTAGATCCGCAGTGGGCGCAGAAAGTGCGTGAAGGGCGCGAGGCGGATGTGCTGCCGTTCAGCCGCGAGGCGCTGACGACCCTGGCTTGATCGCCACGGCATGGGCTGGCGCCTGCTCGCTCACGAGCGCGCCGGCACGGCAGGCGTCGCGCAGGTACCCTTCGAACTGCTCGACGATCGCCGGCCAGCCCTGGCGGCTGGCATGCTGGCGGGCGTTGAGGCGCACCCTGCGCAAGGTTTCGTTTTCTTCCAGCAGCCAGCAGGCGGCATCGATGAACGCTGCCTGGTCACCCGGCATGGCCAGGGCGCCGCTGTGGCCATGGCGGATGTGCTGGGCGGCGGCGGCCTCATCGTAGGCAACCACCGCCAACCCGGAGGCCATCGCCTCGAGCACCACGTTGCCAAAGGTCTCGGTCAGGCTCGGGAACAGGAACAGGTCGCCGCTGGCGTAATGTTCGGCCAGTTGTTCGCCGCGTTGCGCACCGCAGAACAGGGCATTCGGTAACTGCTGCTCAAGGATGGCGCGCTGCGGCCCGTCACCCACCATGATCAGGCGCAGTCGACGCTGTGGATAACGTGCTTGCAGGGTGTCCAGGGCAGGGCGCAGCAGGGCGAGATTCTTTTCCGCAGCCAGGCGCCCGACATGCACCACGGCAATGTCATCGGCCGCCAACCCCCACTGTTCGCGCAGGGCCTGGCTGCGCCGCGCCGGGTTGAACAGGCAGGCATCGACACCCCGCGCCATCAGGCCCAGGTTTTCGAAGCCACGTCGCTCCAGTGCCAGGCGCTGGCTGGCGCTGGGTACCAGGGTGATGGCGGTGCGCCGGTGGAACCAGCGCAGGTAATGGGTGAGCAACCGCGTCAGCAGGCCCAGGCCATACTGGCCCGAGTACTGCGGGAAATTGGTATGAAAACCACTGACCACCGAAATGCCCAGGCGCCGCGCCGCGCGCAGGGCGCTCAGGCCCAGCGGGCCCTCGGTGGCGACGTACAGCACATCCGGGCGCTGGCGGCGCCAGCGCCGCAGCAACTTGTGCATCGACACTTCGCCCCACTGCAGCCCGGGGTAACCCGGCAATGGCCAGCCACGGCACAGCAGCAGCTCACCCTCCGTACCGGGCTCGTCGTCGCTCGCCTGGCGCGGGCGGATCACCTCTACCTGATGGCCCCGCTGGCGCAGCCCGGCATCGAGGCGGCCAAGGGTATTGGCCACACCGTTGATCTCCGGTGGGAAGGTTTCGCTGACCAGGGTGATGCGCAGGGGCGGTGTATTCATGAGCAAAAGTGTCCGCCGCACCCGTTGCGGGTATGTGACGGCTTTGTGACGTCTGTATGACGCCTGATTTTCGGCGTCTCGCGCAGATGAATTATTCCCGTCAACCGCTCAAGAATCCTTGGGGCGCGGCCGATGAAGATGCATTCGACTATGGTGTGCGCTCCGGGAGAGCGGTGATGTTCAACAGCAAACTGAAGCAAGAAATCCAGCAGCTGCGCGAAGAGCTGATGTCCATCGAACAGGTCAAGAACAGCCTCGACAGCGAGATGCTGGTACTCCAGCTCGATCCCCAGGGGCGCATCGAGACGGTCAACGGCAACTTCGAGACCGAGATGTTCTACCGCGCCGAGCAACTGATCGGGCGCAACATCGAAGACATCGTGCCGGCCCACGTCAAGAAGCTCGATTTCTACCAGCGCATGAAAACCGCCATCACCCATGGCGAGCATCTGAACGGCGCATTCCGCCTGCTGCGCGGCAACGGTGAAGAAGCCTGGCTGCGCTCGATTTTGCAGCCGGTGAAGAACAGCGGCGGACAGATCAAGTACTTCACCCTGCACTCCAGCGACCTGACCCGCACCATCGAAACGTCCCGTGAACATGAAAGCCTGATCAAGGCGTTGATGCGCTCCACCGCCGTGATCGAATTCAACCTCGACGGCCAGGTGCTGACCGCCAACGACCGCTTCCTGCAGGGCATGGGTTACAGCCTGGAGCAGGTGCGTGGCAAGCATCACCGCATATTCTGCGATCCGGAAGAGGCAAACTCGCCGGAGTACAAGGCATTCTGGGAAAAGCTGCGCCGCGGCGAGTTCGTTGCCGACCGCTTCAAGCGCGTCGACGCCCATGGCCGCACGGTGTGGCTGGAAGCTTCGTACAACCCGATCATCGACGCCCACGACGTGCTCTACAAAGTGGTCAAGTTCGCCACGGTGATCACCGACCAGGTCAACCAGGAGCTGGCGGTGGCCCAGGCGGCGGACATCGCCTACAACACCTCGCTGGAAACCGACAACTGCGCGCGCAAGGCCACCGACGTGGTGACCCAGACCGTGGATGTGATGCGCGGGCTGGAAGGCTCGATGCAGGACGCCGCCGACGGCATCCAGGCGCTGGACAAGCAGTCCAAGGTGATCGGCGCGATCATCAAGACCATCAGCGACATCGCCGGCCAGACCAACCTGCTGGCGCTCAACGCGGCCATCGAGGCCGCCCGCGCCGGCGAGCAGGGCCGTGGTTTTGCCGTGGTCGCCGACGAAGTGCGCCAGCTGGCTTCGCGTACCAGCAGCGCCACCGAAGAAATCGCCAAGGTGGTGCAGCAGAACGAGCAACTGGCCCAGGCGGCGGTGGACATCATCGACACCAGCAAGCGCCAGGCCGAACAGGGCCTGGCCCTGGCAGCCGATACCGGCGGGGTGATCGTGGAGATTCAGGAAGGGGCGAAGAAAGTGGTGGATGCGGTGGGGCAGTTCTCCAGCCAGTTGAGTCACTGATCCATTCGCATCACCTGCAATGGCCTCATCGCCGGCAAGCCGGCTCCCACAGATTGGACTGCCCCCAAAAAGTTGGACAGATTAGCTGGCGGCCTGGGCCCTGTACTCGACAGGGCTCAGGCCGTTCAGTTTCTGCTTTATGCGGTCATGGTTGTAGTAGCKCATCGCCGGCAAGCCGGCTCCCACAGATTGGACTGCCCCCAAAAAGTTGGACAGATTAGCTGGCGGCCTGGGCCCTGTACTCGACAGGGCTCAGGCCGTTCAGTTTCTGCTTTATGCGGTCATGGTTGTAGTAGCGGATGTACTCGTCCAGACC
>NZ_JAVYJF010000029.1:0-2809 GCF_032621715.1 Pseudomonas sp. zfem004
TGGGGTTTGGGTGGCGGGGACTGCTACGCAGTACAACCACCTCGACCACGGTGATGCGAAATCGTTCGAAGCGAGCATGGAATCCTGTGGCAGCGATGAGGTTTGCCAGCGGGATAGCTGGATTAAAGAAAAATATGCAGAAGAAAGCATCTACAACGACAAGTCTGTAGAGGGCGTCTCTGGGCCTATGCTGGCAAGGGACAAGATGGGACAGATTGCTGCGGGGCTGGATGCCCTGCTGGCGATGACGTGCACTACGACAACCTGCCAAGAGTACAAGCTGGACCTGATTGGAAGTGCGCTGGCCAATTACAAGAAGCTGAGCGATGTCGCGGGGGAGTGGTCCCCGACGCTGGATCGGATAGGGATGATTGTGTTAGGTGCTGGCACGGTTGGGGCGGAAGGCCCACGCCCAAGGCCTGCCGGGACTCCGATTTCGGTTGGTGCTGGTCAGGTTGAAAAGGCACTGGAGTACTTTTCGACGGTCAAAGATAGCGTTAAAGTTGTTGGTACAAAAGGTGGGCTTCCGCCTCTGCGACAAGCATATGTCAATGAAGTAAAAGCGCTTGAAGATGTTGCACTTAACATGCGGGCGGCAGGTGCATCACCTGAGCAAGTCGCTCGTCAGCTCCACCAAATGCGCCGAGACTTAGGCGTTCAGTACAAAGACCTGACACCTGCTCCGCAGCTTGAGGCTATTTACGCCAGGAATATCGAAAAGTATGGCGATAAGCTGGGGCCGACAGTCGATTGGCTTAGGGCTAAAGGCAAGAGCTGGGAGCAAATTATTGAGTCTGCAAGTCGCTCTGGCGGCAAGGATTTAGGTTTCTAATAATGAGCAAAGAGATGGCAACAATTATTCTTGGCAATGAATATGATGATGCCGTTAGGGATGCCCTTCGAGCGGTCCTTGTAAGGAGTGGTGCGGTTGGCATTGATAAAACTTGGGTGGTTGGTGGGTCTCAAGAGATTGATACCTTAGCAATTAGGCTAGGTAGCGACTTGATAATGATAGAGGCAGAAACTTTTATCGGTCTCTCTGTTACTGGGCCGAAAGCGGTTGTAGAGGATATTGCCCTGCTAGTGAGGCAGCAACTGATGATTTAGCAAGTGGTGAAAGGCATGAAATAGAGCTGGTCTTCAGGGAAGTCGACAGGTTTATGTTCGAAGAACTGCTAAAAGTAGCTTAAGCCGTCCGTCGTGCACGGCTCTGCTTGGCGTCAGAGATGCGGAAAAAGTTCCGCAATATCACTCGTCCGCTGCATCAATAGTATCTATAAGGCGGACTGTAGCGGCGAAACCCTGAATATTTCGTTGAGGCAATTATGGTGTAGAGCCTTGCCTCTATTGCGAGAAAAAAGTGGGCAGTAAGTGACCTCAGGGTACAGGTAGATGCGGATAAAAGCGGCTGGAGATTGCCTCCAGCCGTTTTGTGAAAGAAAGTGTAGTGAACCACCTGTGTTGGAATCGTCGATCCCTGGGCATTGATCGTCTCGACTCTCATCACCTAGCTATTCTCGTGGCTTTGGCCAGCAAACATGAGGCATGCATCCGCACACAAAAGGAGCCTCGCTTATCGCTGGCGGGCCACCGGCAGGGGGAGAGTAACCATTGGGTAGCCTGATGGACCTCTGACAAGCGCATCGACCTCAGTCAGATTGACCAGCAGACGGTCAGCCAGACCATTGATGCAATGGTCGCGGCCGATCCGCAACCGGCCTGGATCAAGGCTGCAGAACAGCGTGGGGATGTGGATTGGCGGCAGGTGAAGGAAGTTCACGACTCCTTCAAGTACAGCAATTCGGGGTTGGGTGCTGCGTCGGCGATGATCATCGCGATTGTTGTCGCGTATTTCACAGCCGGGGCCGCGAGTGGGTTGATTGGAGGGGCATCGGGAGCGACCGCTGGTTCGGGCACAGCCATGGCAGCCGGTACGGCAGCTACGGCAACCACTGCGGCAACTACGGCAGGATGGGCGAACATAGCGCTGACGACCATAGCCACCTCTGCGATGGGCAGTGCGGCCGTCAGCACCATCAACAATCAGGGCGACCTGGGCGCGGTATTCAAGGACCTGACATCGAGCGATGCCCTGCGCGGTTATCTTGTTTCCGGGATAACGGCCGGGCTTACCGCAGGGCTGTTTGACGATTGGATGGGGACCCAAACGGGCCCGTCCGGGGTGCTGGAGAACGGCGGAAAAGTAGTCACTACCGAAAGCCTCTCCAAACTGGAAGGCATAGGTCGCTTCGCGGGCAACCAGTTGCTGCAGAACGGCACTTCTACCGTGCTCGATCGTGCCTTGGGCGGTGACAGCTCGTTCAGTGATGCCTTGCGCAGCAGCCTCGCCAACACCTTTGCCGCCGCAGGCTTCAACTGGGTGGGTGACCAGACCAGTCCTGACCGGTGGGACCTGAAGGATGGCAGTATCGCCAAGATCGGCCTGCACGCCATCATGGGAGGCTTGGCGGCGGAAGCGGCGGGCGGTGATTTCAAGACAGGGGCGTTGGCCGCTGGGGTGAACGAAGCGCTGGTTGGCAGCCTGTCGCAGTGGTATGGCACGATGGACCCCGAGCAGAAGAAACGATTGCTGACGATGAACTCGCAGGTGATCGGGGTGCTGGCGCCCGCCGCTCAAGGAGGGGACGAGGCGGCGCTGCAGACTGGGGCCTGGGTGGCGGGGACTGCTATGCAGTACAACTATCTGCTCCACGAGGAAAGGGTGGAGATGCTGAAGCGCCAGGACGAGTGCGCGGATCAGAATCGCGATTGATCTAGTGAACTTGCACGGTCCTCTGTAGGAGCGGCC
>NZ_JAVYJF010000029.1:2818-85472 GCF_032621715.1 Pseudomonas sp. zfem004
GAAAGGGCTGCGCAGCAGCCCCGGCAATCTTGTGGGAACCATAGATCCCGGGGCCGCTTCGCGACCCTTTCGCGGCGCAAGGCCGCTCCTACAGTAAGCGTCAGGCTTTCGCCACTCGCCGCAGTTGCTATACAGTCGTTCAACTGCATATCCCGCCACGAGACCCACCCATGTCCCAGGAAGCCCGTTTCAGCCGCATGCTGCCCGAACTGCGCAAGGCCAATCTGGTCGAGGCCACCCTGGCCTGCCTGAAACGCCATGGCTTCCAGGGCGCCTCGATCCGCAAGATCTCCGCCGAGGCCGGCGTTTCGGTCGGCCTGATCAGCCATCACTATTCCGGCAAGGACGAACTGGTCGCCGAAGCCTACATGGCCGTCACCGGCCGAGTGATGCAGCTGCTGCGCGAGGCCATGGACCAGGTCGCGCCCAACGCCCGCGAGCGGCTGTCGGCGTTCTTTCGCGGCTCGTTCAGCGCCGAACTGCTCGACCCGCAACTGCTCGACGCCTGGCTGGCGTTCTGGGGCGCGGTGAAAACCGCCGAGGCGATCAACCAGGTGCACGACCACTCCTACGGCGAATACCGCCGCGAACTGCGCAGCCTGCTCAGCGAACTGGCGCGGGAGGAGGGCTGGCAGCGTTTCGACGCCGACCTGGCCGCCATCAGCCTGAGCGCGTTGCTCGACGGCCTGTGGCTGGAGTCGGGCCTGAACCCCGGCACCTTCACCCCGGCCCAGGGCGTGCAGATCTGCGAAGCCTGGGTCGACGGCCTGCAAGCCGGCGGTCGGCAACGCTTCACCCTGCCGGCCGAGGGCTGTTGATCGACCGTTCAGCAATCGCTAGTCTTGGCCCACTCTAATAAGAAACACGCCCACGGGCGACTCAGGACCAAACGCAATGACCTCTCGGGTACTGATCGTCGACGACGATCCGCTGATTCGTGATTTGCTCCAGGCCTACCTGTCCCAGGAAGGCTATACCGTCCACTGCGCCGCCACTGCGGAACAGGCCGAGGCGCTGCTGGCCGAGCAGCCGGTGGAGCTGGTGATGCTGGATATCCGCCTGCCAGGCAAAGATGGCCTGACCCTGACCCGCGAGCTGCGGGTGCGTTCGGAGGTGGGGATCATCCTGATCACCGGCCGCAACGACGACATCGACCGCATCGTCGGCCTGGAATGCGGCGCCGACGACTACGTGAGCAAACCGCTCAACCCCCGCGAGCTGGTGTCGCGGGCCAAGAACCTGATCCGCCGCGTACGCCACGCCCAGGGCAGCCGGCCCGCCACCCAGGCATCTGCCGCCCTCAAGCAGTTCGGGGAGTGGGCACTGGACTGCGACCGCCGCCGCCTGATCGATGCGCAAGGTGGCGAAACCCTGCTGACCCACGGTGAGTTCCAGCTGCTCAGCGTGTTCCTGCGCAACAGCGGCCACACCCTGAGCCGCGACCAGTTGATGGACCAGATCCGCAACCGCGAGTGGGTGCCCAACGACCGTTCCATCGACGTGCTGGTCGGGCGCCTGCGGCGCAAGCTGCATGACGACCCCGCTGAGCCCGAGCTGATCATCACCATCCACGGCGCCGGCTACCTGTTCACCGCCAGCGTGGCCGCGTGAGCCGGCGCCTGTTCGGCCTGCTGTTGCTGCTGCTGAGCGGCGCCTTGCAGGCCGCCGAGACCGTCCGTTACTGCGATTACCCGGTCTACCCGCCGGTGTCCTGGAGCGATGGCAAGCAACCGCGCGGCCTGGCGCCGACGGTGGTGCGCGAGCTGTTCGGGCGGCTGGGCTACCGGGTCGAGATGGTGGTGCTGGGCAACTGGCAGCGTTGCCTGCTGGACGCGGCCGAAGGGCGGGTGGACGTGGTGCTGGCCTACGCCTCGGAACAACGCGCCCAGGCCATGCGCTTCTCCACGGTGCCGGTGCTGCGCGAAGAGGTGGCGGTGTTTGCCAACCGCCAGCGGCCGCTTAAATTCGCAACCCTCGAAGACCTGGCCCGCTACCGTGGCGGGCTGCTGTTCGGCGAAAGCTACGGCGCCGACTTCGACCGTTTCGTGGCGCGGCACCAGAACATCGAATGGGTATCGGACAGCGGGCAGAACTTCGGCAAGCTGATCCGCGGGCGCATCGATTTCGTGATCCAGGAGCGGCGCACCGGCCAGCTGTTCGTCGAGCACCTGCCCGGTGCCCGGGACATCGTCGCACTGGGGCCGGCGCTGAGTGTCGACTACCTGCGCGTGGCGGTGTCGCGCCACTCGCCCTTGAGTGAGCACATGAACGAGATCGACGCGCAGTTGCAGAAAATGACCGATGCCGGCGAACTGGAGCGCTGGCTGCATGAAAGCGAGGTCACCTACCGCGACATGGTCCAGCAGCCATGACCCGCCTGCAACCGGGTGGCCTGCTGCGTCGGCTGCTGCTGTTCATCCTGCTGTTCAGCCTGTGCTTCACGGTGCTGGCCAGCAGTGTGCAGCTGTACTTCGAGTACCGACGCGAGATGCGCGACATCGATGGGCGCATGGAGCTGATTCGTGCCGGTTACCTGGCCAGCCTCGAGCGCAGCCTGTGGGACCTGAACCAGGAGCAGCTGAACGTGCAGTTGCGTGGGCTGGTGGACTTCTCCGATGTGGCGCGGGTGCGCCTGAACAGCGACGACTTCACCTTGCAGCAAGGCGACCCGGCGCCAAAGGGGCCGCTGCGGGTCGAGCGCTTTGCCCTGGATTTCCAGCCGCCTTCCGGGCCTGCGCGCCACCTTGGCGAGCTTGAAGTGAGCATCGACCTTGGCGCGGTGCACCGCCGTCTGTTCGCCACCGGCCTGACCAGCCTGCTGTGGATGAGCGTGTTCCTCTGCGGGCTGGCGTTGGCGCTGTCGGGGCTGTTCTATCGGCTGGTTACCCGGCACTTGCAGGTGATGGCCGACTTCGCCCGCCGCATCGGCGCCGGGCAGTGGCATGAACCGCTGCGCCTGAACAAGCGCCGCTCGCTGTACCCGGACGAGATCGACAGCGTGGCCCTGGCGCTGGACGACATGCGCCGGGCGATCCTCAGCGATATCGAGCGCCGCGAGACCGATCGCCTGGCCCTGCAGGACAACCGTGACGAACTGCAGAAGCAGGTCGAGCGCCGCACCGCCAGCCTGCTGCGCGCCAAGGACGACGCCGAGGCGGCCAACCTGGCCAAGTCGCGCTTCCTCGCCACCATGAGCCACGAACTGCGCACGCCGCTCAACGGCATCCTCGGCATGGCCGAACTGCTGCGCGACGCCGGGTTGGCGGCGCAGGACCGCAAGCGCCTGGAGGCGCTGTACAAGGCTGGCGAAGGGCTGCTGGGCATCCTCAACGAAGTGCTCTATTTCGCCAGGCTCGAAGAAGGCGAAAGCCACCCGGAAACCGTGGGCTTTTCCCTGCGCCAGTTGTGCGACGAAGTGCTGACGCTGCTCGAACCCCGAGCCTTGGCCAACGACAGTGTGGTGCTGTGCCGCATCGACCCTCGGTTGGCCGCGCACCAGCGCGGTGCCGAGCAGTACCTGCGTCAGGTGCTGAGCAACCTGCTGGCCAATGCGATCAAGTTCACCGAGGGCGGCGAGATCCTGGTCGAGGTGCAGGTGCTGCGTGAGGAAGCCGGGCGCCAGCACTTGCGCCTGAGTGTCAGCGACGATGGCATCGGTATCTGCGAGGCGATGCAGCCGAAGATCTTCGACCGCTTCGTCCAGGCCAGCGAGGCGGTGGCGCGGCGTTATGGCGGCACGGGCCTGGGGCTGGCGATCAGCAAGCACCTGGTCGAACAGATGGGCGGGCAGATCGGCGTGCGCAGCCGCGAGGGAGAGGGCAGTTGCTTCTGGTTCGAGCTCGACCTTGAGGTGGTGCAACAGGCCGAGGCGCTGCCGGCTGGCGTTGCAAGCACGGCGCCGCTGGACATTCTGGTGGTGGAGGACGTGGCGCTCAACCGAGAGGTGGTGCGCGGGTTGCTTGAGCGTGACGGCCACCGGGTGTGGCTGGCCGAGGATGCCGAGCAGGGGCTTGAATTGTGCGCACAGCGGCGCTTCGACCTGCTGCTGCTGGACGTGCACCTGCCGGGCATCAGCGGCGTGGCGCTGTGCCGGCAGGTGCGGGCGGGCGATACCCCCAACCGCGACACGCGCATCCTGGCGCTGACCGCCAGTGTCCAACCGGGGCTGGTGCGCGCTTACCTGGATGCCGGCATGCAGGGGGTGCTGGGCAAGCCGCTCAAGCTGGCCAACCTGCGTCAGGCGCTGGCAGGCCAGGACCATCAACCGCAATCGGCCACGGCTGCGTGGCTGGACCACGACTTGCTGGATACCCACCGCACCCTGCTCGGCGCGCAGAAGCTGCATGGCCTGCTGGCTGGTCTGCGTGACGCGCTGCACCAGCAGCGCCAGGCACTGCTGGAGGCAGTCGCGGCGGGCGACTGTACCGAGGTGATCCACCTGGCCCATCGGCTGGCTGGCAGCAGCGATTCCATGGGGTTCTGCGGGTTGGCGGCGACATTGCGCAGCCTCGAAACGCACGCCCTGGCGCGGGATAAAACGGCGGTGCAGGTCATGGGCGCGTTGCTGAGTGAGCACCTGCTGCGCGCCGAACACAGCCTGGCTGAACTGTTGGCCGCCTGAGCGACAAAAAACTTACGACTTTTTACATCTTCGATCTTTACGGTCAATCGGGTCTTACATCGCTTTCCAATAATCGGGGCAGCCGCTGCACACGCGGCCCTAAAGGCTTATTGGAGATAACAATAATGAAAGGCCGTAAAGCTGAAGGTATCCAACTTACACGGGCATTGAAGAGCCGGCACATCTTCATGCTCTCGCTCGGTGGCGTGATCGGCACCGGGCTGTTCATGGGCTCGGGCGTGACCATCAACCAGGGCGGGCCGGTGGGCGCGATCCTGGCTTACCTGGTGGCCGGTTTCCTGATGTACCTGGTGATGGTCTGCCTGGGCGAGCTGTCGGTGCAGATGCCGGTGTCCGGCTCGTTCCAGGCCCATGCGACGAAATTCATCGGCCCCGCCACCGGCTTCATGATCGGCTGGGTGTACTGGATGAGCTGGGCCACCACCGTGGGCCTGGAGTTCACCGCTGCCGGCATGCTGATGGAACGCTGGTTCCCAGGCGTGCCGATCTGGTACTGGTCGGCGTTGTTCGTCGCGGTGCTGTTCGGTATCAACGCGTTGGCCACCCGTGCCTTCGGTGAGGCTGAGTACTGGTTTGCCGGCATCAAGGTGGCGGCGATTCTCGGCTTCATCATCGTCGGGGTGTTGGTGATCTTCGGCGCCATCCCGCTGACCAGCGGGGCACCGGCGCCAATGATGACCAACCTGATCGGTGAATCGCTGTTTCCCAACGGCCTGTCGGCCGTGTTCGCCGTGATGATGACCGTGGTCTACGCCTTCCAGGGCTGCGAGATCATGGGCGTGGCCGCGGGCGAGACCGATCAGCCGGAAAAGAGCATCCCGCGGGCGGTGCGCAACGTGGTGTTCCGCGTGCTGATCTTCTATGTGCTGGCCATCGTGGTGCTGTCGGCGATCGTGCCCTGGCAGCAGGCCGGGCTGATGGAAAGCCCGTTCGTGCAGGTGTTCGACATGGTCGGCATCCCCTTTGCGGCGGACCTGATGAACTTCGTGATCCTCACCGCGATCCTGTCGGTGGGTAACTCAGGCCTCTATGCGTCTACTCGCATCCTCTGGGCGATGTCCAAGACCGGCATGGCGCCCAAGAGCCTGTCGCCGCTGAGCAGCCGTGGCGTACCGCTGCGCGCGCTGTTCATCACCCTGTGCTTCGCGCTGATCTCGCTGATGACCAGCTTCGTCGCAGCGGACACCTTGTTCATGGTGCTGATGGCGGTGAGCGGCATGTCGGGGACGGTGACCTGGATCGTGATTGCCCTGGCGCAGTACCGCTTCCGCCAGCAGTTCCTGCGCGAGGGCGGGCAGGTGAGCGACCTGAAGTACCGGGCGCCGCTGTACCCGCTGGTGCCGTTGCTGTGCATCACCCTGTGCAGTTCGCTGTTCGTGTTCTTGGCGATGGATGAGACCCAGCGGCCTTCGTTGTATTGGGGGTTTGGGTTTATTGCGCTGTGTTATGCGGCGTATTTCGTGGTGCAGCGTCGGCGGCAGGGGGTGGCGGTGGAGGTGCCGGTGGCGTGACCTGATCGGTAGGTGTGCGTGGGAGCGGGCTTGCCCCGCGATAGGCCGGACTGGCTTTGTCGCGGGGCAAGTCGCATCGGCGCACCGGCGCTCCCACGAATGCTTTGCTTGAGCCCATTTTCAAACCACTTGTTCGAAGTTGTAACACCGCCTTCCGCCCCAATTGCCTCCTTGCTGAACACTCGTTTAGCATGACCCCCAAGTCACCCACCCTCAGCACAATCACAACAATCCGAGGCCCGTCATGACTGCTCCGTCGTCCCTACTCATCCAGGTTGAAGCCGGCGTCGCCTGGATCACCCTGAACCGCCCCGACCAGCGCAACGCCCTGGACATCCCGACCCTCAAACACCTGCACGCCACCCTGGAAACCTGCAACAGCGACCCGGCCGTGCGCGTGGTGGTGCTGACCGGCACGGGCCGCAGCTTCTGTGCCGGTGCCGACCTGGCCGAATGGGCCGAGGCCGAAGCCCGCGGCGCCCTGGAAACCTACGGCTGGACCGAAACCGCCCACGCCCTGATGCAATGCCTGCACAGCCTCGATAAACCCACCATCGCCGCCATCAACGGCACCGCCGTCGGCGCCGGCATGGACCTGTCGCTGTGCTGCGACCTGCGTCTGGCCGCGCAATCCGCCCGCTTCAAGGCCGGCTACACCAGCATGGCCTACTCGCCGGACGCCGGCGCCAGCTGGCACCTGCCACGGCTGATCGGCAGCGAACAGGCCAAGCGCCTGCTGTTCCTCGACGAACTCTGGGGCGCCGAGCGTGCCCTGGCCGCCGGCCTGGTGGGTGAAGTGGTCGCCGACGAGCAACTGGCCACGGCCACCGCCGAACTGGCAGCGCGCCTGGCCCAGGGCCCGACCTTCGCCCATGCCCAGACCAAGCGCCTGATCCGTGACGGCGCCCAGCGCAGCCTGGCCGAACAGCTCGGCGCGGAACTGGCCGCCGGCCTGCTTTGCGGGCGCAGCGAAGACGGCGCCGAGGCCTTGCGCGCCGCCAGCGAAAAACGCGCGCCACGCTTTATCGGCAAATAAGCACTCCCTCTTTCCCCCGGTTACCCAGGAACAGGCCATGAATTTCCAACTGACCCAAGAACAAGAAATGTTGGTGGATGCCGTACGCAGCTTCGTTGCCAAGGAGCTGCTGCCCCATGAAGAAGCCGTGGACCGCGCCGATGAAGTCTCTCCCGAACTCGCCGCGCAGATCCGCGGCAAGGCCATCGCCGCTGGCTTCTACGCCTTCAACATGCCCGAGGAAGTGGGCGGCGGCGGCCTCGACTACTTGTCCCAGGCGCTGATCGAGCGCGAGCTGTCGAAAGTCTCCTGGGCGCTGCATGTGTTCGTTGCGCGGCCCTCGAAGATCCTCATGGCCTGCACCGGCCAGCAGATCGACGACTACCTGCTGCCGTGCATCCAGGGCGAGAAGATCGACTGCTTCGCCCTGACCGAGCCGGGCGCGGGCTCCGACGCCAACGCCATCAAGACCCGCGCCCTGCGCGAGGGCGACGACTTCGTGCTCAACGGCAGCAAGCACTTCATCAGCCATGCCGGGCACGCCGACTTCGCCATCGTCTTCGCCGTCACCGACACCTATGAGCACAACGGCCGCAAGCGCAACGCGGTGACCGCCTTCCTGGTCGACCGCGACACCCCGGGCATGACCATCCGCCGCGGCCCGAAATGCGTGAGCAACCGCGGTTACCACACCTACGAGATGTTCTTCGACGACTGCCGCGTGCCGGCCAGCAAGGTGCTCGGTGAAGTCGGCAAGGGCTGGGAAGTGGCCAACGCCTGGCTGACCGCAGGCCGGGTGATGGTCGCCGCCAACTGCGTAGGCCAGGCCCAGCGTGCGCTGGATGCGTCGCTGCAATGGGCAGCCGACCGCAAGCAATTCGGCCAGGCGATCGGCAGTTACCAGGGGGTGTCGTTCAAGCTGGCCGACATGGCCACGCAGATCCGCGCCGCCGAGCTGTTGACCCTGCACACCGCCTGGAAGATGGACCAGGGCAGCATGACCGACGGCGAGGCCGGCATGGCCAAGCTGTTCGCCAGCGAAGTGCTGGGCAAAGTCGCCGACGAGGCCGTGCAGATCTACGGCGGCATGGGCCTGATGGACGAAGGCCCGGTGGAGCGGATCTGGCGCAACGCGCGGATCGAGCGGATCTGGGAAGGCACCTCGGAGATCCAGCGCCACATCATCTCCCGCGAACTGCTGCGCCCGCTGCTGCGCTGACCGGAGCCTCGTCATGTCCAACGCCATTCGTGACAACCTCAAGCGCCTGCTGGCGCCCCGGCACCTGGCTTTCATCGGCGGGCGCAGCATGGCCCGCGCACTCAAGCGCTGCGCCGACGGTGGCTACCAGGGCCAGCTGTGGCTGGTGAACCCGCAGCACGACAGCATCGACGGCGTGCCTTGCGTGCGCAGCGTGGCCGAGCTGCCCAGTGCGCCGGACGCGGTGTTCATCGCCACCAACCGCGAACTGACCCTGGCCTGCGTCGGCGAACTGGCCGCCAAGGGCGCGGGCGGGGCGATCTGCTATGCCTCGGGCTTCGCCGAAAGCGGCGCCGAAGGCCAGGCCCTGCAACAGCAACTGCTGGCCGCCGCCGGCGACATGGCCCTGCTCGGGCCCAACTGCTACGGCCTGCTCGACTACCTGCACAGCGCCGCCCTGTGGCCCGTGGCCCACGGCGGCAAGGCGGTGGACAAGGGCGTGGCGGTGCTGACCCAGAGCGGCAACTTTGCCTACAACCTGTCCATGAGCGACCGTTCGCTGCCGGTGGCCTACATGGCCTCGGTCGGCAACCAGGCCCAGCTGGGCATCGCCGAGCTGATGGATGTGCTGCTCGACGAGCCACGGGTCACGGCCATCGGCCTGCACCTGGAAGGCTTGAAGAACGTGCCGGGCTTTGCCCGCGCCGCGCACAAGGCGCTGCACAAGGGCATCCCGATCATCGCGCTGAAGACCGGCGTGTCGCAGATCGGCGCTGAATTGGCGTTGAGCCATACCAGCTCGCTGTCCGGCTCCGACGCCCTGTACGACAGCCTGTTCGAGCGCCTTGGGGTGATCCGTGTCAGCGGCCCGGTGAGCTTCGTCGAAACCCTCAAGGCCGCCGCCTGCGGCAACTTGCCCAAGGGCGACAGCCTGATTGCCCTGGCCTGCTCGGGGGGAGATGCCGGCCTGATCGCCGACTACAGCGAAAGCAACCAGCTGCGCCTGCCAGCCCTGGACAGCAGCCAGGTCGACGAACTGACCCAGGTGCTGCCGGCCTACGCCAACCTGGTCAACCCGCTGGACTTCACCACGGCCATCTGGGGCGACGGCCCAGCCAAGCAGCGCATGCTCGACAGTGCCCTGCGCAGCGACGCCGACGCGGCCATGCTGGTGCTGGATTACCCCGCCGAGTTCACTGGCGAACGCAAGGAATGCGACCTGCTGCTGGGGCTGTTCTGCGAGGCGCTACAGCGCCATGGCAAGACCGGCTTCGTCACCTCTGCCTTCCCCGAACTGCTGCCGGCCAGCGCCCGCGAGCGTTTGCACGCAGCCGGCGTACCGGCGTTGCAAGGGGTGGAGGATGGCCTTGCAGCCTGGGGGCGGGTGGCCCGCTATGCGCAACAGCGCGAGGCGCTGCTGGCCCTGGGTGAATCGGCGCTGGTGCCGCTGTGCCCGCAGGCCCTGGGCAGTGACAGCCATCTGTTTGATGAATGGCAGTCCAAGCAGGCCCTGCGTGGCTTTGGCCTGCCCGTGCCGAACGGCGTATTGAGCAGCCCGCAGCAGGCACTGGCCGATGCGCGCAAGGTCGGCTTCCCGCTGGTGCTCAAGGCCGTCAGTGCGCAGTTGCCGCACAAGACCGAAGCCGGCGCCGTGGCGCTGAACCTGGGTGATGAAGCGGCCCTGAGCCGGGCGCTGGAACACATGCGCACGCGCATCGCCGCCTACGCCCCCGGCGTCGCCTTCGACCAGGTGCTGCTCGAACCCATGGCCAGCGCACCGCTGGCCGAGTTGATCGTCGGCATCAAGCGCGAGCCGGACTTCGGCCTGGCGCTGGTGATCGGTGCCGGCGGCATCCTCGTCGAGCTGCTCAAGGACAGCAAGAGCCTGCTGTTGCCGACCACCGACGGCGCCATCCGCAACGCCGTGCTCGGCCTGCGCAGCGCCGCCTTGCTGCAGGGCTTTCGCGGTAAACCGGCGGCGGACCTGGACGCGCTGGTCGCCGCCATCCGCGCGGTGGCCGACTACGCCTGCGAGAACGCCAGCCAGCTGCTGGAGCTGGATGTGAACCCATTGATGGTCGGTGCCACCGGCACCACCGCGGTCGATGCCTTGATCCGCCTCGGTCAGGCGTGAGGATTTGAACATGACGAACAACACACTGACCGGTGGCCAGGCGCTGGTGCGCCTGCTGGCCAACTACGGCGTCGATACCGTCTTCGGCATCCCCGGCGTGCACACCCTGGAGCTGTACCGCGGCCTGCCCGGCAGCGGCATCCGCCATGTGCTCACTCGCCACGAGCAGGGCGCCGGCTTCATGGCCGACGGCTATGCGCGGGTCAGCGGCAAGCCGGGGGTGTGCTTCATCATCACCGGCCCCGGCGTGACCAACGCCGCCACCGCCATTGGCCAGGCCTACGCCGACTCGATCCCGATGCTGGTGATCTCCAGCGTCAACCACACGGCCAGCCTGGGCAAAGGCTGGGGTTGCCTGCACGAGACCCAGGACCAGCGCGCCATGACCGCGCCGATCACCGCGTTCTCGGCGGTGGCACTGAAGGCCGAGGACCTGCCGGAGCTGATCGCCCGCGCCTATGCGGTGTTCGACAGCGAACGGCCGCGTCCGGTGCATATCTCGGTGCCGCTGGATGTGTTGGCGGCGCCCGTGGCGCGGGACTGGAGCTTTGATGTGGTGCGCCGCCCCGGGCGCGGCCCGGCGAACCTTGAATGCGTGGAGCTGGCGGCCAGCAAGCTGGCAGCGGCCAAACGCCCGATGATCATTGCCGGGGGGGGCGCGCTGAGTGCCGCGACCGAGCTGCAACTGCTGAGCAAGCGCCTGGCCGCGCCGTTCTTCACCAGCGTGGCCGGCAAGGGCCTGGCGCCCCTGGACTCGCCGCTCAACGCCGGCTCCAGCCTGTGCGTCGAGCCCGGCTGGGAGCTGATCGCCCAGGCCGACGTGGTGCTGGCGGTTGGTACCGAAATGGCCGACACCGACTTCTGGCGCGAGCGCCTGCCATTGAACGGCGAGCTGCTGCGGGTGGATATCGACCCGCGCAAGTTCAACGACTTCTATCCCTGCACAGTGGCGCTGCATGGCGATGCCCGGCAGACCGTGGCTGCGCTGCTCGAACAGCTGCCGGACAGCGTGCGCGATGCCACGGCGGCCAGCGTCTCGGTGGCCACGCTGCGCAGCGCCGTGCAGGCCAGCCACGGTCCGTTGCAGGCGCTGCACCAGGCCATCCTCGACCGCATCGCCGCCGAGTTGCCGGACAACGCCTTCATCAGCACCGACATGACCCAGCTGGCCTACACCGGCAACTACGTGTTCAACAGCCGGGCGCCGCGCAGCTGGCTGCACCCGACCGGCTACGGCACCCTCGGCTACGGCCTGCCGGCGGGCATCGGCGGCATGTTCGCCAGCAACGAGCGCCCAGGCCTGGTGCTGGTGGGCGACGGCGGCTTCCTCTATACCGCCCAGGAACTGGCCACTGCCGTCGAAGAGCTGGACCGCCCGCTGGTGGTGCTGCTGTGGAACAACGACGCGCTGGGGCAGATCCGCGACGACATGCTCAACCTGGACATCGAGCCCATCGGCGTGCTGCCGCGCAACCCGGACTTCGCAGGCCTGGCCCGCGCCTTCGGCTGCACGGTCGCCCAGCCGCAAAGCCTCGATGAACTGCAACGGGACCTGCGCGGCGGCTTCGCCCGCAACTGCGTGACCCTGATCGAGCTCAAGCACGCCTGCGCGCGCTGAGCCCATCCCGCACAACAGGATACTTGCCATGCGTTTTTCTTCCCTGACCCAACGGATCGCCGGTGACGGCGCTGCCGCCTGGGAGATCCACTACCGCGCCCTGGCCATGCTCGAACAGGGCCGCGACGTACTGCTGCTGTCGGTGGGCGACCCGGATTTCGACACGCCGGCGCCTATCGTTCAGGCCGCGATGGACAGCCTGCAGGCCGGCAACACCCATTACGCCGATGTGCGTGGCAAGCGCAGCCTGCGCGAGGCCATCGCCCGGCGGCACCGGCAGCGCAGTGGCCAGGCGGTGACGGCCGACCAGGTGACGGTGCTGGCGGGCGCGCAGTGCGCGCTGTTCTGCGTGGCCCAGTGCGTGCTGGAGCCGGGCGATGAAGTCATCGTCGCCGAGCCGATGTATGTCACCTACGAAGCAGTCTTCGGCGCCTGTGGGGCGAAAGTGATACCAGTGCCCGTACGCCCGGAGCATGGCTTTCGTGTGCAGCCCGAGGATGTGGCTGCGCGAATCACCCCGCGTACCCGCGCCCTGGCGCTGAACAGCCCGCACAACCCCTCCGGCGCCAGCCTGCCGCGCAGCACTTGGGAAGCGCTGGCCGAACTGTGCATCGGCCATGATCTGTGGCTGATCAGCGACGAGGTCTACAGCGAGCTGTTGTTCGACGGCGAGCACATCAGCCCCGCCAGTCTGCCGGGTATGGCCGAGCGCACGGCGACGCTCAACAGCCTGTCCAAGTCCCATGCCATGACCGGCTGGCGGGTGGGCTGGGTGGTGGGTTCGCCGGCCCTGGCCGGGCACCTGGAGAACCTGGCGCTGTGCATGCTGTACGGCTCGCCGGACTTCATCCAGGACGCCGCGGTGGCTGCGCTGGAGCAGGAGCTGCCGGAACTGGACGCGATGCGTGACGCCTACCGCCAGCGCCGCGACCTAGTGTGCGCGAGCCTGGCGGATTGCCCGGGTGTGCGCGCGCTCAAGCCCGATGGCGGGATGTTCGTGATGGTCGATATCCGCGAGACCGGGCTGAGTGCACAGGATTTTTCCAACCGCCTGCTCGATCTGCATGGGGTTTCGGTGTTGGCCGGTGAGGCCTTCGGGCCGAGCGCGGCCGGGCATATCCGCCTGGGCCTGGTGCTAGGGGCAGAGCCTTTGCGCGAAGCCTGCCGGCGTATCGTGCTGTGTGCCGGCGAGCTGATGGAGGCGCAACGCAATGCGTGAGTACAGCCGCTTGTTCATCGATGGCCGCTGGCAGCAGCCGGTGGGGCAGGGCATGGCCGAGGTGATCGACCCGGCCAGCGAAACGGTCGCCGGCAAGGTGCCGCTGGGCAATGAAGAGGATGTGGAGCGGGCGGTGCAGGCGGCACGCCGGGCGTTTGCCGACTGGTCACGAACACCTTCCAGCGTGCGCGCCGGGTACATTCGTGCCTTGGTCGATCAGCTCAAGGCCCGCGCCGACGAGATGGCCGCGGTGATCACCTCCGAGCTGGGCATGCCGGTGCAGTGGTGCCGGCCGGTGCAGGTGGACGGGCCGATCGCTGGGCTTGAGCAGTACATAGAGCTGGCCGGGTTGATGGACCAGGTGCGCGAGGTCGGCAACTCGCTGGTGTACCGCGAGGCGGTGGGCGTGTGCGCGTTCATCAACCCGTGGAACTACCCGCTGCATCAGCTGATCGGCAAGCTGGCGCCGGCCTTGGCGGCCGGTTGTACCGTGGTGGTCAAGCCCAGCCAGGAAACGCCGCTGCATGCCTTTGTGCTGGCCGAGATGATCGAGGCTATCGGCTTACCGGCCGGGGTGTTCAACCTGGTCAGCGGGCCGGGGTCGAAAGTGGGCGAGGCCTTGGCGCGGCACCCGCAGGTGGACATGGTCTCGTTCACCGGATCCACCGGCGCGGGCGTGCGTGTCTCCCAGGCGGCGGCGCCGTCGGTGAAGCGAGTGTGCCTGGAGCTGGGCGGCAAGTCGCCGCTGCTGATCGGCGCCGATGCCGACCTGGACGCGGCAGTGCGTTATGGCGTGCAGGACGTGATGATCAATTCGGGGCAGACCTGCACCGCGCTGACCCGAATGCTGTTGCCGGCGTCGCGCTATGCCGAGGCGTTGGAGATCGCCGTGGACGAGGTGCGTGGGCTGGTGATGGGTGACCCGCAGGATCCGCGCAGCTTCCTTGGACCGATGTGTTCGGCAGGGCAGCGGCGTACGGTGCAGGAATACATCCGTGTCGGCCAGGAGGAGGGCGCAAGGCTGCTGTGCGGCGGTGAAACGGCGCCGGGCTTCGAGCGCGGGTTCTACGTGCCGCCGACGCTGTTTGCCGATGTAGACAACCGTATGCGCATCGCCCAGGAGGAGATTTTCGGGCCGGTGCTGTGCCTGATCCCCTATGCCGACGAGGCCGAGGCGATTGCGCTGGCCAATGATTCGCCGTTCGGGTTGTCCAGCGCGGTATGGGCCGGCAGCCGGGACAAGGCGCTGCAACTGGCGCGACAGCTGCGCGCGGGGCAGTGCTTCGTCAATGGTGGGGCATTCAATTACCAGGCGCCGTTTGGGGGATACAAGCAGTCGGGCAATGGGCGTGAATGGGGGGAGGAGGGGTTGGGTGAGTTTGTCGAAGTGAAGGCAATCCAGCTCTGAGGGCCCCTTCGCGGGTCAAGCCCGCTCCCACGAGGTGGACCGCTCCCAAAGGTTGGATTGGTGTGGCTAATCCACAGCGTGGGAGCGGGCTTGCCCCGCGATCTGGCGCAGAGCGCCAGCGCTATCAACCAACCTGCTCCTGCGGCGTATCAAACGCCACGAACAACTGATCCGCCGTGATCGTCCCCAAGTCCAACCGCATGTTTTGCTCCAACATCGCAAACAACCGGGTGAACACCTCGAACACCTTGCAGTGATCCTCCATCCCGGCAAACGGGTTGTCGATCTTCTCGGCGATCAGCGAGCTTTCCTGCACCGCGTCATACACCTCACGCAGGGTGATCTGCTGCGGCGGGCGGGCCAGGGTCACGCCGCCCTGGGCGCCGCGATACGAGGTGAGGATATCGGCCTTGACCATCTGCGACACCAGCCCGCGCACTCGGGTGGGGTGCACTTTCACCCACTTGGCGATGGTCTCGGTGCGCAGCTTCTGCGGGGCATTGGCCGCCACGAACGAGAGAATGTACGAAGCCGTGATCAGGCGGGTCGACTGGCTCATGGAGGAAGTGGCTCCCTGCGAAAACGCTGATGTTACACGATGAAAAGTGCCCTGCTCGGGCCCTTGGAAAACAGCTTGTCGTGCCGCTAATGTATTTGTTACGGTAACAATTACAAATAATACACAGCTTCTACGCACTCCGCTTTGACCGAACAACAATTCCTTGCGGTTCAACAGGGGCACATGCATGAGCGATAACAACAAGAACAGACCTCAGACCATTCTCGACGGCGGCTTGCCGCGCCGGGACTTCCTGAAATACAGCGCCGCCGCCGCGGCCATCGCCGGGGCGTTTTCCCTCGGTCTGCCACTGAACGGGCATGCTGCCGATGCCACGCCAAAACCCGGTGGCACCCTGCGCCTGGGCCTGGCGGGGGGCAGCACCACCGACTCCAAGGACCCAGGCTCATGGGTCGACACCTTCACCTTCATCGGCTTCTCGGCGGTGTACAACACCCTCACCGAAATCGCCGTGGACGGCACCGCCATCCCTGAGCTGGCCGAGCGCTGGGTATCGAGCCCGGACGCGAAAACCTGGACCTTCACCCTGCGTCAGGGCGTGACCTTCCACAACGGCAAGACCCTCAGCGCCGACGATGTGGTCGCCTCGATCCAGCACCACCTGGGCGAAAAATCCACCTCCGCCGCCAAGACCGTACTGGGCGATGTCGCCCAGGTTCACGCCAGCGCCCCCGACACCGTGGTGTTCGAGCTGCATTCGGGCAACGCCGACTTCGCCTACGTGGTCGCCGACTACCACCTGGTGATCATGCCCGCCAAGGACGGCCTGGCCGACTGGCAGGCCGGCATCGGCACTGGCGGCTACCGCATCAAGGGCTTCGAGCCTGGCGTACGCATGGACCTGGAGCGCAGCCCCGACTACTGGAAACCCGGCAGGGCGCACTTCGCCAGCGCCGAACTGCTGGCCATCGCCGATGGCGCCGCGCGGGTCAACGCGCTGGTTACCGGCAAGGTCGATGTGATCAACAAAGTCGACCTCAAGACCGTGGCCTTGCTCAAGCGCAACCCGAAGCTGGTGATCGAGGAAACCAAGGGCGCTCAGCACTACACCTTCCCGATGCTCACCGACAGCGCACAGTTCAAGGACAACAACGTGCGCCTGGCCCTCAAGCACGCGGTCGACCGCGAGGCGCTGCTGGCCTCGGTGCTGTATGGCTACGGCCAGGTCGGCAACGACCACCCGCTGCAGCCGGCCAACCGCTTCATCAACCCGGCCCTGGAACAGCGTGCCTACGACCCGGACAAGGCACGCTTCTATCTGCGCCAGGCCGGCATGGACAGCCTCAAGGTGCGCCTGCAGGCCTCCGACGCCGCCTACAGCGGCGCGGTGGATGCCTCGGTGCTGTTCAAGGAGCAGGCGCGCCAGGCCGGGATCGACATCGACGTGGTGCGCGAACCGGCCGATGGGTTCTTCTCCAATGTCTGGATGAAACAACCTTTCACCACCTCGTTCTGGTACTCCAGCCTGACCGCCGACCGTATGTTCAGCATTGGTTACGCCAAGGGCGCGGCGTGGAACGAGACCCACTGGGACAACCCGCGCTTCAACCAGCTGCTCAACGCCGCACGCGGCGAGATGAACGAGACGCTGCGCCGCGAGATGTACAACGAGATGCAGGCGCTGTGCCGCGACGATGGCGGGGCAATCGTGCCGCTGTTCGCCAGTTCCGTGGCCGCACGCTCGAGCCGGGTGGTACATGGCGGGCAGACCGCGCCCTACGGCGAACTCGATGGCCTGCGGGTGATCGAGCGCTGGTGGCAGGCCTGAACTTCGCATGCGTTGAAGGAGTGCAATGGTGAATACCCTTGGCAAGTTACTGATGCAGCGCCTGGCCCTGGGCCTGCTGTCGCTGTTTGCGGTGTCGGTGGTGATCTTCCTGGCCGTCGGCATGCTCCCGGGCGATATCGCCCAGGCCATGCTCGGCCAGTCGGCCACCCCGGAAACCGTGGCGGCGTTCCGCGCCCAACTGGGGCTGGACCTGTCGCCCGTGCAGCGCTTCGTGCAGTGGGCCTGGCGCCTGCTGCACGGCGACCTGGGCGTGTCCCTGGCCAACCAGCGGCCCATCGTCGAGCTGGTCGGTGCGCGGCTGGGCAACACCTTCAGCCTGGCCCTGCTGGCGGCGCTGTTCTCGGTGCCCACCGCGTTGCTGCTGGGCATGCTCGCGGCGCTGTACCGCAACAGTTGGTTCGACAGGCTGCTGAACACCGGTGCGCTGAGCGCGGTGTCGTTCCCCGAGTTCTTCGTCGCCTACATCCTGATTCTGGTGTTCGCGGTCAAGCTCGAATGGCTGCCGGGCATCTCCAGCCTGGCGCCGGGGGCGTCGCTGGCTGAGGTGTTGCAGGTGTCGCTGCTGCCGGTGGCGACCCTGAGCCTGGTGGTGATCGCGCAGATGATGCGCATGACCCGCGCCTCGCTGATCAACCTGCTGGCCAGCCCCTATATCGAGATGGCCCGGCTCAAGGGCGTGTCGCCTGCGCGGATCATCTTCAGGCACGCCTTGCCCAACGCCCTGGCGCCGATCGTCAACGTGGTGGCGCTGAACCTGGCGTACCTGGTGGTGGGCGTGGTGGTGGTGGAGGTGGTGTTCGTCTACCCAGGCCTGGGCCAGTTGCTGGTGGACTCGGTGGCCAAGCGCGACATCCCGGTGGTGCAGGCCTGCAGCCTGATCTTCGCCGGCACCTACATCCTGCTCAATACCGGCGCCGACGTGCTGTCGATCGCCAGCAACCCACGCCTGATGCACCCGAAGGGGTAGACCATGAGCCTGATCGCACCTTTGCTGCGCGCACCCCTGAGTGCCAAGTTCGGCCTGCTGGTGATCGTCGCCTACCTGCTGGTGGCGGTGTTCGCGCCACTGCTGGCGCCCTACGGCGAAACCCAGGTGGTGGGCGAGGGCTTCGCGCCCTGGGGCCCGGAGTTCCTGCTGGGCACCGACAACCTCGGCCGCGACATGTTCAGCCGCCTGCTGTACGGCGCCCGCAATACCTTGGGCATCGCCTTTCTGACCACCACCCTGGCGTTTTTGCTGGGCGGCCTGTGCGGGCTGGTCGCGGCGATCAAGGGCGGCTGGATCGACCAGGGCCTGTCACGGGTGGTGGACATCCTGATGGCCATCCCGCAACTGATCTTCGCCTTGCTGATTCTCAGCGTGGTCGGCACCACGGCCACCTCGCTGGTACTGGTGATCGCGCTGCTGGACGCCACCCGGGTGTTCCGCCTGGCGCGGGCGGTGGCCATGAACGTGGTAGTGCAGGACTTCGTCGAGGCCGCGCGGCTGCGCGGGGAGGGGCTGTGGTGGCTGGTCAGCCGTGAAGTGCTGCCCAACGCCGCGGCGCCTTTGATCGCCGAGTTCGGCCTGCGCTTCTGCTTCGTCTTCCTGTTCATCAGCGCCTTGTCGTTCCTCGGCCTGGGCATCCAGCCGCCCACCGCCGATTGGGGCAGCATGGTGCGCGACAACGCGGTGCTGATCACCTTCGGTGACGTCAGCCCGCTGCTGCCGGCCTTGGCCGTGGCGTTGATCACGGTGAGCGTGAACTTCGTCGTCGACTGGGTGCTGCACCTGTCCAGTGGCCTGAAGGAGTGCTGAACATGAGCCAAGACACCTTGTTGACGATCCGCGACCTGCGTATCGAAGGGCACTACGAAAACGCCTGGCACCCGCTGATCAAAGGCATCGACCTGACCCTCGAACGCGGCGAGGTACTGGGCCTTATCGGCGAGTCCGGGGCCGGCAAGTCCACCCTGGGCCTGGCTGCCATGGGCTATGTGCGCGACGGTTGCCGGATCACCGGCGGCAGCGTGTGCTTCGATGGTATCGAGTTGCTCCAGGCCAGCGCCGACACCCTGCGCAAGCTGCGCGGCCTGCGCATCGCCTACGTGGCGCAGAGCGCGGCGGCCTCGTTCAACCCGGCGCACCGGCTGATCGACCAGCATGTGGAAACCGCGGTGATCAACGGCGGCATCGACCGAGCCCAGGCCGAGGCCGAGGCGGTCGAGCTATACCGCATCCTGCGCCTGCCCGACCCCGAGCACATTGGCCAGCGCTACCCGCACCAGTTGTCCGGCGGCCAGTTGCAGCGGGTGATGACGGCGATGGCCATGGCCTGCCACCCGGACCTGATCATTTTCGACGAACCGACCACGGCGCTGGACGTCACCACCCAGATCGAGGTGCTGGCGGCGATCCGCGATGCGGTGAAGACCTTCGGCAGTGCCGCGCTGTACATCAGCCACGACCTGGCGGTGGTGGCGCAGATGGCCGACCGCATCATGGTGCTGCGCCACGGCAGCCTGGTGGAAGAGGCGCAGACCCGCACCATGCTCAGTGCGCCGCAGCAGGCCTACACCCAATCGCTGTGGGCGGTGCGCAATTTCCATACGTCCGCCAAGGCATGCCCCAGCCATGAACAACCGCTGCTGGAAGTGCGCCAGGTCGATGCCAGTTACGGCCATCAGCCGGTGCTGCACGATGTCTCGCTGAATCTGTATCGCGGCCAGACGCTGGCGGTGATCGGCGAGTCCGGCAGTGGCAAGAGCACCACGGCACGCTTGATCAGCGGGCTGCTGCAGCCGACCTCGGGCCAGGTGCTGTACGAGGGGCAAGCGCTGCCGGCGGACTATCGCCAGCGCAGCAAGGAGCAGCTGCGGCGCATCCAGATGATCTATCAGATCCCCGACACCGCGCTTAATCCACGCCAGCGCATCGTCGACATCATTGGCCGGCCGCTGAGCTTCTATCTGGGTTTGAAGGGCAAGGCGCTGCGCGAGCGGGTCGCCGAGCTGCTGCGCATGATCGACCTGGAACCGGCCAGGTACATGGATCGCTTGCCACGCGAGCTGTCCGGCGGGCAGAAGCAGCGGATCTGCATTGCCCGGGCCTTGGCGGCCGAGCCGCAACTGATCATCTGCGACGAAGTGACCTCGGCCCTCGACCAACTGGTGGCCGAGGGCGTGCTGAAGCTGCTCGACCGCATCCAGCGCGAGCTGGGCGTGGCCTATTTGTTCATTACCCACGATGTCGCCACCGTGCGTGCCATCGCCGACGAGGTGCTGGTGATGCAGCGGGGCAGGGTGGTCGACCATGGCAGCCGCGAAGCGATCTTCCGGCCGCCGTACCGCGACTACACCGGCTTGCTGTTCTCCTGCGAGCCGGAGATGGACCCCGACTGGCTCGACCGTTTGCTGGCGGCCCGCAAAACCGAATCTGCCCTGGAAACCGTTTAAGGAACCTCCATGAAAGTACTGATCGTTCACGCTCATCCCGAGCCGCAATCCTTCACTGCCGCGCTGCGTGACCAGGCGGCCGAGACCCTCCGCGCCCAGGGCCACGAGGTGCAGGTGAGTGACCTGTACGCGATGGGCTGGAACCCGGTGGCCAGCGCCGAAGACTTCAGCCACCGGGAAAACCCGGAGTACCTGGTGTATGCGCTGGAGCAACGGCTGGGGGTGAAGAGCGGGTCCATCGCGCCGGATATCCAGCAGGAATTGGACAAGCTGCTGTGGGCCGACCTGCTGGTGCTGAACTTCCCGATCTTCTGGTTCTCGGCGCCGGCGATGCTCAAGGGCTGGATCGACCGGGTGCTGGTGTCGGGGGTGTGCTACGGCGGCAAGCGTTTCTATGATCAGGGCGGCTTGGCGGGCAAGCGGGCGCTGGTCACCGTGACCCTGGGCGGGCGTGAGCACATGTTTGGTGAGGGGGCGATCCACGGGCCGCTGGAGGATATGCTGCGGCCGATTCTGCGCGGTACCTTGGCCTATGTCGGCTTCGAGGTGCTGGAGCCGTTCGTGGCGTGGCATGTGCCGTATATCAGTGATGAAGCGCGCAAGGATTTCCTGAGCAGTTACCAGCAGCGACTGGAGCAGCTTTCGGATGATCTGCCGATGGTGTTCCCACGCCTCGAGCAATTTGACGACGCGCTGTATCCCTTGGCGCAGCAATAGTCGCGCGCACCGAGAAATCGCGCCATGCCAACAGGGCGGACAGTGGTGAAACAACAGGAGTAATTGGCCCGAAACAAACTGTGGGAGCGGGTTTACCCGCGAAGCGCCGCGCGGGCGGCGCTCGATCTCATAGGCGCTGCAAAAACACCGGCGGACACCTGGTGGCCCTCACTCGATCTCCCGCCATGCACTTGGAGGCCATCATCGAATCCTGATTTTCCAAGGTCGATAGTGTGAAACCCATCCGCCTGTCTTGAGACCGTATGAGGGCCGCCAGGTGCATGACGGTAGTCTTTCAGCGCTCTCAAGATCGAGCGCCGCCCGCGCGGCGCTTCGCGGGTAAACCCGCTCCCACATCTGTTTCGGGCCAGTCCTGCCTGTGACATCTCCGCTGCCCGCCTTGTTGGCCCGACACAGAATCGCATCGCCCCCCACCCATTCGGGTTATAGCCCCCACCCGCAATCCCTCCGATAGTTACCCCATCCGCTCACCCGAGCCGATCCTGATCACACGATGGAGTTGCTATGCGCAAGGCATTCAAGGTGATTTCCAGTCTGTTGCTGTGCTGCACCGCCACCGCCACCCTGGCGACCGAGGCAGATACCGGCAACACACTCAGGTTGTACAACTGGACCGACTACATCGGCGAAAACACCCTCGCCGATTTCGAGAAACAGACCGGCATCAAGGTGATCTACGACACCTTCGACGGCTACGAAACAGTGCAGACCAAACTGCTCACCGGCCGCTCCGGCTACGACCTGGTGATGCTCAACGCCTCCCTGGTGCCGCCGCTGATCAAGGCCAAGGTGTTCCAGCCGCTGGACAAGACCCAGCTGCCCAGCTGGGCCAACCTCGACCCGCACGTGCTGCAGAGCATGCAAGCCTACGACCCCGGCATGCTCTATTCGGCGCCTTACACCTGGGGCAGCTCGGGCATCACCTACAACGTCGACAAGATCAAAGAGCGCATGCCCGATGCGCCCATCGGCTCGCTGGCCATGCTGTTCGACCCCAAGATCGTCTCGCGTTTCGCCGACTGCGGCGTGACCCTGATGGACGCCCCCAGCGAAGTCATTCCGCTGGCCCTCAAGTACCTCGGCAAAGACCCGAAAAGCGCCGCCCCTGCGGACCTCAAGGCGGCCCAGGACCTGCTGCTGGGCATCCGCCCGTTCATCAAGAAATTCGATTCGGTGAACTACCTCACCAGCCTGCCCAACGGCGACGTGTGCATGGCCCTGACCTGGTCCGGCGACTACGCCACCGCCCAGGCCCGCGCGGTGGAAGCGAAGAAGGACATCAACCTGGCGTTCTTCATTCCCAAGGAAGGCTCACTGATCTGGTTCGACAGCCTCTACCTGCCCAACGACGCGCCCCACGCCGCCAACGCCCACCGCTTCATCGAATACCTGCTGCAGCCCAAGACCATGGCCGAAGTGACCAACTACATCCACTACGCCAACAGCAATGCAGCCGCCACGCCCTTGGTGCAGGCCGATATCCGCAATGACCCGGCGATCTACCCCGACGACCAGACCCGCGAACGCCTGTTCACCCAGAAAGCCCAGGACCCGCAGGCCATGCGCGCCATTACCCGGGTCTGGAGCACGGTCAAGACCGGCATCTGACACCTTTCACCGTATCGCTTCGACAAGGAATCGCTCATGGCTACCCCCATTCGCAAGCTGGCCGACGCCTCGAACAACGACCGCCTGGTGCAGGCCGACAAGGCCCACTACATGCACGGCTACCATATGTTCGACGAGCACGCCGAGCAGGGCGCACTGAACATCCAGGCCGGTGAAGGCGCCTATATCCAGGACACCGAGGGCAACCGCTTCCTCGATGCCGTCGGCGGCATGTGGTGCACCAACATCGGCCTGGGCCGCGAGGAGATGGCCTTGGCCATCGCCGACCAGGTGCGCCAGCTGGCCTATTCCAACCCGTTCTCCGACATGGCCAACCCCAAGGCCATCGAACTGTGCGAGAAGCTCGCCAGCCTGGCGCCAGGCGACCTCAACCATGTGTTCCTCACCACCGGCGGCTCCACCGCGGTAGACACCGCCTACCGACTGATCCAGTACTACCAGAACTGCCGCGGCAAGCCGCACAAGAAACACGTGATCGCCCGCTACAACGCCTACCACGGCTCCACCTGCCTGACCATGTCGATCGGCAACAAGGCCGCCGACCGGGTGCCAGAGTTCGACTACGCCCACGAGCTGATCCACCACGTGTCCAACCCCAACTTCTACCGGGCTGCGGACGACATGGACGAGGCCGAGTTCCTCGACTTTCTGGTGGCCGAGTTCGAGGACAAGATCCTTTCGCTGGGCGCCGACAACGTCGCGGCCTTCTTCGCCGAGCCGATCATGGGCTCGGGCGGGGTGATCATCCCGCCCGACGGGTATTTCCAGCGCATGTGGCAGGTGTGCCAGACCTACGACATCCTGTTCGTCGCCGACGAAGTGGTGACCTCGTTCGGCCGCCTGGGCACCTTCTTCGCCTCCGAGGCCTTGTTCGGCGTCACGCCCGATATCATCACCACCGCCAAGGGCCTGACCTCGGCCTACCTGCCGCTGGGCGCCTGCATCTTCTCCGAGCGCCTGTGGAAAGTGATCGCCGAGCCCGGCAAGGGCCGCTGCTTCACCCATGGCTTCACCTACAGCGGGCACCCGGTGTGCTGCGTGGCGGCGCTGAAGAACATCGAGATCATCGAGCGGGAAAACCTGCTGGCCCATGTGAACGATGTCGGCAGCTACCTGGAGCAGCAGTTGCAGACCCTGGCCGACCTGCCGCTGGTGGGCCAGGTGCGCTGCATGAAGCTGATGGCCTGTGTCGAGTTCGTCAGCAACAAGCAGACCAAGGCGCTGTTCGCCGATGAAGTGAACATCGGCGAGCGTATCCATGTGCGGGCCCAGGCCAAGGGCTTGCTGGTGCGGCCGATCATGCACCTGAACGTGATGTCGCCGCCGCTGATCATCACCCACGCCCAGGTGGACCAGATCGTCGACACCCTGCGCAGCTGCATCCTCGATGCCGCGCGGGAGCTGGCCGAGCAGGGCCTGTACCACGGCCAATGACCCAGCTGCCGTCACAGGTGCGCGCCCATGCCCCGGCCGGTAGACTGCGGGGCATGAGCCGAGCACACGAAAACACCACAATAAGCCTGCCGTTTCATGCCCTGCAGCAATGGCACGCAGCCCTGCAACAGGCCTTCGCCCACAGCGAGGGCCCGGATGCGCTGGCCTGGCTGGCGGCCGCCATCAGCCAGCTGGTTGGCGCCGAGTCGATGCTGATCAGCCTGGAGCGCAAGGCCCAGGCGCCGCAGCTGCTGTACCAGCAGGGTATTCCGGACCGTTACCACGAGGCGGTGCTGGAGCGCTATTTCGCCGCCGGGTATCTACTCGACCCTTTCTGCCTGGCGGTGCAGAAGGGCCTGGCCCAGGGTTTCTATCACCTCGAGGACATCGCCCCGGACAACTTCTTCGACAGCGACTACTACAAGGCCTACTACCTGGGGACCGGTTGCAGCGAGGACAGCTACTTCATCGTCGACCTGGACAATGGCAGCAAGATTTCCCTCAGCCTGTTCCAAGGCTGCAGCGGTGCCCGGCTGGGTATCGAGCAGTTGCACCTGCTGCAGGCGGTCGAGCCGATGGTGCGTGAACTGCTGCTGCGTTTTGCGCGGCATGGGCTGGCGCAGCAGCCGGAGGGGAAGGGCAGTGTGCAGGCGGCGTTCGACAGCTTTGGTTGTGGGGTGCTGACCGAGCGTGAGCGGGAAGTGGCGCAGATGGTGTTGCAGGGGCATTCGGTGAAGTCCACGGCCCATGAGTTGGGGATCTCGCCGGAGACGGTGCGGATGCACCGTAAGAACCTGTATCTGAAGCTGGAGGTCAATTCGCAGTCGGAGTTGTTTGCGCAGTTTATCGAGTGGTTGCGGCGGGGGTGAGTGGCGCACTTTGACGCGGTACCTCGGCGAGCACCTCTGCCGCCTCACCTGACTCAAGCCTTACGCCAAGGCTGGCGCCGGTACTTTCACAGGAATAACTGGCCCGAAACAAACTGTGGGAGCTGGCTTGCCAGCGATGCGCCGCGCGGGCGGCGCTCGATTTCCTAGGCGCTGCAATTGTGTCGACGTACGCTTGGCGTCCCGCCGGGGCGGGCGTCAGGGCACCCAGTGTTACAGCCATTAATTGCTGGCGTACCATCCAGAGATTCGACATCAGAGCGCTCAACCGCCTTTGGATCTATTGCCGCTAAAGACCCTCGCCCCATTAACAATTCTAATCAAGGCATAAAATCCTGCAAACTCAAAAAGCTGTACCCCCCAATAATAAAGGCCATCGCGATGCGCGGAAACTGCAAACAGAAAAACATGATAAATCGTTATCAACAATGCAAAAACAAACGACTTAAAAATCGTAGCTGAAGTACTTTTGAAAATCACCAGTAGCCACGAGCAGAGAGGCACGAACCCAGTAACAAGAATCACATGTCTTAATATCTGAAGCAGAGTGAGCTCTCCTCCACGCGTCGCCAAATAACAGAAAAACAGATAAGCCAGAACCGGCGGAATCGCAAGAAAAAATTTTAATACCTTCAACACAACAAACCACCTCATCAGAAACCCTTGGGGAAGTTAGTTCTTAGCACAGCCTGGCGACTCAGGCCCACTCGCACCAAACATTAGGCGTCGAGGATCATACTTGAATTTATCATCAGTATCATAAGGAACAGGATTGGGGTATATGCCTTGAAACCATATATTCCCCCCGTAAAACCGGGTAAGTAGTCCTGCCTCGCTAAAGGCTTTATCATGATAGGCATCTATTGCATTTCCAGTAACGCCATTTACTCCATGGATCGCAACTTCGGCTCGATCACTCTTTATCAAGCTATTCCTTATGTTGTTTGATATCTCGGCCTCGGACGAAGCTGTATACCCCCAAGTCCAGGCATTTACCATGCCGCCCCACAGCGCAGTATTAACATCCATGCGCTCTCCGCGACAGATATTACCGGCAGTCTCATAGTAACTACTCAATTCACCTTTCGTTTCGCAGGCCCGAGCATCGTAATACGCACAAACGCTCGTATCTCCTTTACCATTCCAGTCCCAGGGCTTCAACCCCATCGCGTCAGTCGCCGCCAAGGGGTTTCCGTTCACGTACGAATAAGCGTTGAGTCCACCAGCAAAACCAACAGGGTCCTCCGACACGTATCGCGCGCTCTTCGGATCGTAATAGCGGAACCGGTTGTAATGCAGCCCTGTTTCTTTATCTTGATACTGCCCCTGGAAGCGTATCGGGTTCCTCACTGCGCCAATCGCATCTGGACCATCTTGCAAATCGATAAGATCTCCCCAAGCCGTGTAACGTGCCGCCCACACCACTCGCCCATCCTCATCCGTCAACTCCATCGGCGTGCCCAGATGGTCACATTGGTACCAGAGGATGCTATCAAAAGCTTGAGGCTTCACGTCCGTGTGCCACAGGGGATCTTGATCAAAGTCATACTCACGCCCACTCCAGTCGGGTTGCTTGTGCAAGCGAACTGGACCATTGCGCACCGCTTGAGCCACCGGCACAAAACTGCCTGGCAGATACAGGTAGTGCACGGTCCTGCCGGTTTCACCGTCGTCACGTGGTGGGGAGCTCTCCCAGGCAAGCGCGTTGCCATCCCAGCCGAACAGCGTAAAACCGCAGTTCAACTCACGCTGTCGTTTGGCTCGCTGCATCTGGTTCCAGCCAGTACCGGCTTCAGGCCTATCCCAGTAATGAGCAACGGAATGCTTGTACAACCTGCGCCCCAACGCGTCATAGCTGTAGTCGACCTTGAACTTGTCATCGTTGTAATGCGTCAGGCGATCGAACAGGTCCCAGGTCAGGTGAGCATGCTTGCCCTCATGCAGCCGGTGAGTCAGGTTGCCGCGCTCGTCATATTTGAAATGGGCACCGCCGTATTCGCGCAAGCGGTTGTCCATCAGCTTCCCATGCCTGGCACTTTCTTCCAGGGGGCGATTGAGTCGATGGGCCTCGTCAATGAGGTTGCCCGCGGGATCGAACGCGAATTTTTCAACGCCTAAACGGCTGGTTACCTGTAACAGCCGGCCAAGCGGGTCGTATTGATAAGCCAATTGCCCACGGCGCGTATCGCGAATACCTGTCAGTTGGCCGACCGGGTCGTATTGATACTCCCGTTTGAGCAGGACAGATTCGCCATCGGCACTGCCAATCAATTGCTGCTGCGGCCTTCCCCGCGGAGTCCACTGCTGCTGGTGCATGAGTTTGTTGCCCTGGTGGCGGACAATTTCCCGGTGCAAGTCGTCACGCTCGAAGGCGAGCATTTCGTGATGATCGAGCGTCATGCCGGCGACATGGCCGCTACCGTAAGTCAACCAACTGACCTTGTGGCCATCGGGTCGGATAGTTGCCACACGGTGGTTCAACGCATCGTACTCATGCTGCCAGACGGCAACCATGGGTGTGCCGATGCCCAGATAGTGCTGGTGCTCGCGGACCATGTTGCCGGCTTCGTCATGGAACCATTGCAACATGCTGACGGCATTGCGGGCCTGGAGCAGTTGGCCATTACCGTTGTAGGCATAATGTTCCGATTCCACCTGTTCACCCAGGCTGGCCGTGCGTTCGAGCAGTCGGCCCATGCGATCGAAACGCATGGTTATGCGACGCTGGCCAACCTGCGTGAACGCCAGCCGCCCGGTATGCACGTCATACCGATAACGCTTTGCCAAACCGTCGAAACCGGTTTCCTGCGACAAGCGTCCGACCAGGTCATAGCAGAATGTCGCTCTGCTTCCGTTCTGATTGTCCAGGCAGACCAATCGACCTAGTTTGTCCCAGTGGCAGCGCAACCTGTGCCCCGCTGCATCAACACGTTCACTTGGTAAGCCTGCATGGGTGTAGCTCCAGGTAGTAGACCGGTCCAACGCATCGACATGGGCCAGCAGCCGGCCTTCGGCATCGTAGTGGAAGCGTTCTTCGGTCAGGTCCGGATAGGTCATCTTCGCCAATTGACCGACCTCGTAGGCGAACTGAGTCTTCTCCCCCAGCGCATTGCTGGCCTGCACCAGACGCCCCTGCTCGTCATACGTCCACTTGCTGGTCTTGCCGGAGCAATCGGTGTATTCGAGCATTTGCCCGGCGTCGTTGTACGCCGCCTTCTTCTCGTTGCCGTTGGCGTCCTTGATCGCCTTCAACAATCCCGTCGAGGTGTAGGCAAACTCGGTCTTGTTGCCCAGCGGGTCGACCGTTTCGACCAGGTTGCCGACATCGTCGTAGTCGCGCAGCCACAGGCCGCCTTCGGCATCACTGATCTTGATCAGCTGGTCCTTGTCGTCGTAGGCGTAGTGCACCACGGTATGGTCGGCGCGAATGTGCTGCAGGCGGTTGCTGCGCTCATCGTAGGTGTAGCGGTCCTGGCTGCCGTCGGCGTGCAGGTGGCGAATCACGTTCTTGCGGGCGTCGCGGAACAGCCACTCCGAGCGCTCGTCGGCGTGTTGGATCCGGTAGGTGTAACCCTCGGCGTCGTAGTAGTGGCGGGTCTGGCCGCCGTGGGCGTCGGTCACGGTGGTCAGGCGGATGTGCTCGTCCCAGGCCAGGCGGGTTTCGAAGCTGCCATCGTCGGCCCATTCGCGGATCGCCCGGGCGTGCGGGCCGCTGCCGTCCCATTCCAGGTTCAGGCCGCGCTCGGTGCGGTCGGTGTAGCGGGTGATCAGGTGATGCTGGTACTGGTAGCGCCAGGCGGCGCCGTGCTCGTCCTGGGCGGCGATCAGGTCGCCCTGGTCGTCGTAGTGGTAGGCGCACAGCTGGCGCAGCGGCTTGCCATCGACCACCTGCCACAGGCCCTGGATATGGCCGTGGTCATCGAGCAGGGTGCCCAGTTGCAGGTGGACTTTGGACGGGTCGTTGTCGGCGTAGGTGTTGATGTCCGACAGCACCGGGCGGCCGTTGTGGTTGTGCTCGTAGTGCAGCATCGCACCGACGCCGTTGCGCATGACGATATGCACCAGGTGGAAACGCTCGCCGACGCGCTCGTAGGTCTCGTGGCGCTCCTGCCCGCGCGAGAGGATGAGCTGGGTGTCGGTGGTGCGGGTCAGGCCACGGTACTCGACCGCGTCGTAATGGGTTTTGCCGACCTTGGGCAGCGGGTAGGCGTGGCTGCGGCCGTCGAAATCGTGCAGCAGCAGGCCATCGTCCTGCACATCGATGCAGGTGGTGAAGGCGGTGATCCAGCGAGCGCCGAGGCTGGCGCTGTCGAGGGCGGAAAGGCGCGAGTGGTAGGTACGGGTCCAGGTGATCGGGAACGGCCCGGGCAGGCTGAAGTCGGTGTGCTGCAGGGTCTCGCTGCCCAAGGCGAAGTTGATGCTGTTGCAGGTGTTGGCCGGGGCGCCGTTCTTGCACGGGTTGGGGGCCTGGGAGGCAGGCATCTGCTCCTTTTGCGTCTCGACCTTGCCTTCGGCCAGTTGGTGGCGGGCCTTGCTGGTGCCGCCCGCCTTGACGTTGGCCACCACCTGTTGCGGGTTGCGTTGGCGCCACTGCTTGACGCTGCTGGCCAGGGTCAGGCGCAGGGCTTCGATGGAACCGGGGCTGCCGGCGTCGCCGAGCTTGAGGATCATGCCGCGCACCAGTGGCGCCAGGGTGCGCAGGCGCGCGCTGTGGGCGAGCAGTTCGGCCTTGGCCGCTGCGCTGAGGGTGGGGTTGACGTTGGTCATGCCCTTGCCAGCGTACTTGTAGGCACTGAAAGCACCGGCCAGGTAATTGTCGAGCGTGGCCAGCGGGTTGTGCATCAGCGCGCTGCTCGTGGCGGATGCCGGGCGGGCGCGTTTTGGGCCGACACCTTCGGCCAGGATGGCCAGGCCACTGGCAATGTCGAGGATGATCCGCTCGCCGAGGGTGGCGGCTTCGGCCAGGATGCCCTTGAGTTTACCGGCGGCCTGGCTGACGAAATTATCAAGGCTGCCGACGATATCGGCGTTGAGGTGGCCGGCCAACAGTTCGACCGACGCATCGTCGAGCACCTGCTTACCCTCCTGGCGCACGAACAACAGCATCGGCCGCAAGCTCATGCGCGCCGGCGCTTCACCGGCGGGCGAGGTGATCAGGCCGATCAGATCGAGGGCAAAGGTGGCGCAGTCCAGCGGGTCGGGTACCTTGCTGCGGGCCAGGGTCGTGATAGCGCCCAGTGCATCGATCAGAGCGATGCTGTTGCCCGCCACCGGCACATGGCCGGCGACGGCCTTGAGGCGCTCGAGGGTGGCATGGCCCGCACTGACTTCACGTAGCCAGGTGTCGAACACGGCGGCGCCACGGCCGACGTCCTCGGCCTGGATTTCGGCGAGGGGTGTGATCGCTACTTGTACAACGCCCTTGCCTGAAGGGCTGGCCTTGTCGGGGGTAGTTGCCATTTGGCGCTCCTTGAAAGGAGGTCGCCTGGTGGCAAGTTAAACCGCACGCAGCACTGTGCTGCTGCGGCTACACATCGCGGGGCAAGCCCGCTCCCACGAGGGGGCGGTGCAGTGCAATGGCCTCGGTCGGGCGACCTGAAAATACAGGACGGAAACCATACCGAGGCGGTATTCAGGAAGAAGCCGGAAGTGTCTCGCGCGCAGGAGGGAACATTCTTGAAAGGATGTGGCAAAGCGGCTACATGCCCATGGCGGGTATAAACACTCTGTGGTCAATGATTGTTTGAGGCAGTATTCATCGACTAAACGGAGTGCCTCCTGTCACATCCCCCAATACTTCAGCGCCCACAACACCCCCATCCCAACCCCCAGCGTCAACAGCGTACTGCGCGTGCGCCAGGCCACCACGCCGGCCAGCACCGCCGCGGGTATCTGCGGGTTGCTCCAGTCGAACGCTGCATGCCGGTCCTGATACACCACCGCCGGCAGCACCAGCGCCGCCAGCACGCTCGCCGGCACATAGGCCAGCGCCCGCCGGAACCACGGCGGTATGCGCAGGCTGCGGTAGTACTCGATGAATGACAGGCGCAGGGCGAAGGTGCCCAGGCCTGCCAGCAGGAAGGTGATCCATTGCCATGCCTGACTCATGAGGCCTCCTGGTCGGCGTGCTGTTCAACTGTCTGAGCCATGCCGACCTGCTCCAGCGCAAGCCCGGCCAGGATGCCGCCGAGCGCGGCCACCAGCATCCCCAGGTTGTAGGGCATGTCGATGGCCAGTACCGCCAGCACCCCGCCCACCGTTGCCGCCCCGAGCATCGCCCGGTTACGGATGGCGGGCACCAGCAGTGCCAGGAACGACAGCGGGATGGCGAACCCCAGCGACCAGGTTGGCGGTATGCCGGAGCCCACCGCCACGCCCACCAGCACGGCGAGGTTCCAACCCAGCCACATGACCATGGCGGTGCCGAGGTAGTACTCGAAGGCGAATGCACCCAGACCCTCGCGTGTGTTGAGCCTGAGGGTGCACAGGGCGAAGGACTGATCCGACAGCAGGTAGGCCATCGACCAGCGGCGCTGGCGTGGCAGATTGTTGAAGTGCGGCGCCAGCGAGGCGCTGTACATCAGAAAGCGCAGGTTGATCACCAGTGCGGTGACCACCATGGTGATGGGCAAGGCGCCGTTCTGCATCAGTTGCAGCACGGCCATCTGCGCCGAGCCCGAGTAGAACAGCAGGGTCATGCCCATGGCCTCGCTTGGCGACAGCCCCATGTTGATTGCGGTGACCCCGGTGATCAGGCCGAACGGCACGATCCCGGTGGTCAGCGGCAGGACTGCGCGGGCGCCCTGGGTGAGCGCTTGGGCCCTGTTGGATGGTTGCATTGCAATGCCTTCTGAAATAGCCCGGCAAGCTGCGGCCGGGATCGCTGCAGGCCAGCGCCGATAGGGCTTTGGCAGGCCTGTAGCGGTCACGTTAATGCGCGCCAGAATTGCTGGCAACGGCAGATTTATGGAATATTAGGCCTAAAAAATATAGGGCTCACGCCATGCCGTTGCACGCGCCAACCCGTCATACCCTGCAGCTCAATGCGCTGCGCGCCTTCGAAGCCTCCGCCCGGCTGGGGGGCTTTGCCCGGGCGGCCGATGAGCTGAAAGTCAGCCCGGGTGCCATCGCCGCGTTGGTCAAGACACTCGAAGCCCAGTACGGTGCCGTGCTGTTCGAACGCCACGCCAAAGGCGTCAGGCTCACGCCGCTGGGCGAAAGCGTGAAGGCCCAGTTCACCGAGGCCTTCGATGCGGTGGAAGAAGCCGCGCGCACCCTGCGCCGGCTGGCTGCGCCGCAGCGGGTGCATATCGTCACATCACCGGCCCTGGCGCAGCTGTGGATCGGCCCGCGCCTGCCGCTCCTGACCGAGCTGCTGGCGCCCATCGAGATCTCGGTCACGGCGGTGGACGAGCCGCCCAACCTCAAGCGCAGCCCTTATGATCTGTGCCTGTTCTACACCGACAAACCTGGGCACGGGCAACGCGTGCTGTGCAGTGAAGCGGTGGTGCCGGTGTGCGTCCCGGCCCTGGCAGCCACCCTCGAACGCCCCGAAGACCTCTGCGACACGCGCTGCATCGCCGATGTGGGTTGGAGCGACTGGGCGGCATGGGCTGGCGCGGTGATGCCCGACACCCCATTCGTGGCCCAGGGGCCGGGGTTCTCGCTGTACTCCATCGCCGTGCAGCAGGCGCTGTTGGGCGCAGGTGTGCTGATCGGGCGGCAGAGCCTGGTGCAGCGCTACCTCGACAGTGGCGAGCTGATCATGCCGATTGCCCGCGCGGTACCTTTGGGCGTCGATATCGCGGTGTGGCGTCTGCCTGTTGCGCGCGGCAATCGTATGGTCATCAAGGTGGAGGAGGCGCTGGCGCAGTTGGCTTAGCGCTGCCGGCGTCAATGCAGCACTGCACGCAACGCACCGGTGACGACGATGGCGAACAGCACCACCGGCAGGATGGAGTAGCGGGTGGCGGCAAGCAGGGTCAGAGCCAGTGCGATCGAGTCGGCGGGGTCACCGCTGACGAATTTGGGCGCGATCACCGCGATCAGCACACAGCCAGGCGCGGCGCTGAGCACTTGGCTGAGCTGCGGCCCCATGACGCGATTGCGCAACAGCAAAAAGCCCAGTGCGCGGGTCAGGTAAGTGACCAGGGCCATGCCGAGGATCGTGGCCAGGGTGGTGATGTCGATCATGGCTTGGCCCACAGGTAGGCGCTGACCAGGCCTGCCACGGTGCCCGCAAGGACGTACCAGCCGCCGGGGATCAACAGGTGGAACAGCGCGGCGGTCACCAGGCTGAACAGCCAGGGGAGGGCGGCGTGCACACCTTCCCACATACCCTTGAGCAGTACCAGGAAAACGGCGGCGAAGGCCATGTCGAAGCCATAGCTGCGCAGGTCGCCCAGCATCGGCCCGACCAGCGCCCCCAGGGTGGTGAAGATTACCCAGGTGGCCCACAGGCACAACGACACGCCCATGCAGTAGCGCAGGCTGAAGCCATTGCGCCGACGGGCATCGGCCAAGCCCATGGCCCAGCTCTCGTCACACATGAAAAATAGTGCGCCAAGCGCTTGCCTGAGGGGCAGGTGGCGCAGGTAGGGCGCCAGGGTAGCGCCCATCAGCAGGTGACGGCTGTTGACCAGCAAGGTCATGGCGACGATTACCAGGATCGCCGGTGGCGAGGTCCACAGTTCGATGGCGGCGAACTCCGAACCACCACCGAAATTCAGGCCGGTCATCAACGCAACCTCACCCGCAGCGAGCTGGTGTTGCGACGCCTGCGCACCGAGTACCAGGGCGAACGGGATGAAGCCCAACAGCATCGGCAGGGCGGCCACTGCGCCACGACGCAGTTCGCTGTCGGGGGCGGTGGTGGGTGGATCGTTCAGGGCGGGTTCAAGGGTATTCATGGTCACCTCCAGTGGAGGCAAATTATTTCAATGTACTGTTGAAATAGGCTTGCGTAGTTGCAAAGGCTCGCAGAGGATTTGGCATCTGCTACCAACAAGACTCGATTTGAGGTTTTCAATGCCAATCAAGCTTGATGCCATCGACCGCCGCATCCTGCGTGCCCTGCAGCGGGACGGGCGCCTGCAGAACCAGGAACTGGCCAAGCAAGTAGGGTTGTCGCCGTCGCCGTGCCTGCGGCGGGTGCGGCTGCTGGAGGACGCGGGGGTCATCGAGCGCTACGTGGCGCTGGTGGACCCGGCCAAGGTGGCATTGGGCCTGACCCTGTTCGTGCGGGTGTGGCTCAAACGCCAGGACCAGGAAACTACCGACATCTTCATCAACGCGGTGCGCCGGCTCCCCGAGGTGGTGGAGTGCCATGTGATGGCGGGCGACTGCGACCTGTTGCTGCGGGTGGTGGCGGCGGATCTGGAAGCCTACCGGCGTTTCCAGGTTGCCCATCTGACCAGCCTGGATGTGGTACAGAACGTCAAGACGGAAGTGCCCATGGAGAAGGTCAAGCTGACGACCGAGTTACCGGTGTAGCGCGTGGCTCGACCTGTACTCGGATAAAGATCTGGAATGGGACTTTGTTATTAAATAGAATCAATCGCATTCACTGATGTGCAGAGCCTCACTATATGGCTGAAGCCGCTACGCCACCCGATCACCGCCTGAGTGCCCTGTATCGCGACCATCGCAGTTGGCTGGAGAACTGGTTGCGCCGCCGTGTCGGCAATAGCTGGGATGCGGCCGACCTGAGCCAGGACACCTTCCTGCGGGTCCTGTCCAGCGCCCAGAAGCTCGACGAGTTGCGTGAGCCACGCGCCTACCTGCTGACCGTGGGCAAGCGCCTGTTGAGCAATTTCTACAGCCGTCGCAGCCTGGAACAGGCCTATCTGGAGGCGTTGGCACAGCTGCCGGAGGCTTGCGTGCCGTCGCCAGAGCAGCGCTGGCTGCTGTTGGAAACGCTTCAGGCACTGGACGAGCTGCTGGACGGGTTGCCGCGTCTGGTACGCCGGGCTTTTCTCTGGAGCCAGTTGCACGGCCTGGGCTACCGCGAGATCGCCGAGCGCCTGGAGGTGTCGGAGCGCACGGTCAAACGCTACATGGCGCAGGCCTACGAGCATTGCCTGCTGGTGGACCTGTGATGCGTGCGGTGCCCAGCGGCGAGGCGCTCGAGGTGGCTCGCGCGGCGGCTCGGTGGCTGGCGTTGCTGGAGTCGGGCACGGCCACTGAAGAAGACCATGCCCGCCTTGAACACTGGCGCAACAGCAACATCAGCCATGAATCCACCTGGCAGAAGGCGCAGCTGCTGCGCCAGCGCTTTTCCGGGCTGCCGCCAGCCTTGGCGATGGCCTCGCTGGATCGCCCGGACCTGGCGCGGCGCACGGCCATCAAGCGCGCATTGGGCATTGCCGCACTGTTGCCGGCTACCTGGCTGATCGGGCGGCAGTTGCCGGTGCAAATGTGGATGGCCGATGTGCACACCGCCATCGGCGAGCAGAAAAAGCTGCAACTGGCCGACGGCAGCCTGCTGCAGCTGAACACCGACAGCGCGGTCAATGTCGATTTGGGCAAGCGTGAGCTGACCTTGGTGCGTGGCGAGATGGCGCTCAAGGTGACTGGCAGCGCAGGGCTGACCCTGCACCTGCCTTACGGTCGGGTGCTTGTCAGCCGCAGTGAAGTTTGTGTGCGGCTCAATGACAGTGACTGCCAGATCGCAGTGGCCGGCGGGGCGGTGCAGTTGCAACCCTTGCACGGCCCAGCGCTGCTCTTGCGCGAGGGTGAGCAGGTCCGTTTGAAGGTTGGCGGCGCAGGCCAGGTCGAGCGCTTCGATGCTTCGCTGCCGGGGTGGCGAGAGGGCGTTCTGATTGCCCAGAACCAAGCGCTGGGCGATTTCCTGCGCGAACTGCGGCGCTTCCGCCCGGGGTTGTTGCGTTGGGAGCCGGTGCTGGAAAACCTGCGGGTAATGGGCAGTTTCCGCCTCGACGACACCGACCGTGTGCTGTCGCTGCTGGCGGCGAGCCTGCCGCTGGAGGTGCATTCGCGCACGCGATATTGGGTCACCCTGGTGCCGCGAAAAAACGTTGTATAACCCATGTCCCTTTTTTTCGCCTCACCGGTCATTGAAGGCAAGTGAACTGAAAACGAGAGCTTGCCCCAATGTCCGTAGTAATGCCTTGCCGTCCAGGCCGTCAGTCTTTGCAACGTGTGGGCCTGGTGCTGAGCCTGAGCGCCAGCACGTTTTTCACCCCTGTCAGTTGGGCCGATGACGTCGCCCGGCGCAGCTATGAAGTCGCGGCCGGTAGCCTGGGCGCCGCGTTGACGCGTTTCGCCACGCAGTCGGGCGTCAACCTGTCGGTGAGCCCTGCCTTGGTGGATGGGCGCGACAGTGCCGGCCTGTCGGGCACCTACAGTGTCGAGGAAGGCTTTGCCCGTCTGCTGCAGGGCAGCGGTTTGCGCCTGCAGCAGGCAGGCGCCGATGCCTACATCCTGGTGCCGGTGAGCCAGGATTCCAGCGCCCTGGAGATTGCGCCAACCACCATCAACAGTGGGCACCTGGGTGACGATGGCGAGCCGTATGCCGGTGGCCAGGTCGCTCGCCGTGGCGCGCAGGGCCTGCTTGGCTCGCGTGACTTCATGGAAACGCCGTTCAGCATGACCACCTACACCAGCCAGACGGTGAAGAACCTGCAGGCGCGAACCCTGAACGACCTGGTTGCCAGCGACCCTTCGGTGCGCGCCACCAACCCGGCAGGCGGACGCTTCGAGCAGTTCACCATCCGTGGCCTGAGCCTGTTCAACAGCGATGTGTCCTATAACGGGCTTTATGGCGTGTTGCCGACCTATTCCATCGACATGGAAATGGCCGACCGCGTCGATATCCTCAAAGGGCCGAGTCAGCTGATCAACGGCATCTCGCCGCGGGGTAGCGTGGGTGGCGGTATCAACGTGGTGCCCAAGCGCGCGGGCGACAAGCCGCTGACCGAGTTCACCGGTAGCTACGCCTCCGACAGCCAGGTGGGCGGTGCCGTGGACATCGGCCGGCGCTTTGGTGAGGGCGATCAGTTCGGCCTGCGTTTCAACGCGGTGAAGCAGGCCGGCGACACCACCTGGGATCACCAGAGCGTCAACCGTGAAATGGCCGTGCTGGGCCTGGACTTTCGCGGCGAGCGGCTGCGCCTGTCCACTGATATCGGCCACACCCAGCGCGACACCGATGCCCCTCAGGAACGGGTGCTGATCGGCGCCAATGCCAAGGTGCCAGACGCCAAGGATGTGCACCGCAACTATGCCCAGGCCTGGAGCAAGGCTCGCACCGAGGACACCTTTGGCGCGGTGAACGCCGAGTACGACCTGAGCGATTCGCTGATGGCTTATGCCGCGTTCGGTGCCCGTGAGAGCAACCATGATTTTCTACGCCACAACGTGCCGGTCAGCAACGATGCCGGCGACTTCAGTGTCTTGCCCCGGGACTTTACCCGCGACGAATCGGTGCGCACGGCCATGGCCGGGCTGCGCAACTGGTTCAGCACCGGCCCGGTCAGCCACGAGCTGAACCTGTCGGCGAGTTACTTCTACATGGACTTCACCAACGGTGGGGCGCGCTACGCGGCAGCGCCCAGCAACCTGTACAACCCGGTAGTCACCCCCACGCCCGGCAAGCCGACGCGCCAGGATGCCGAGGTGTACACCGAGAACCGTTTCACCGGCGTGGCGCTGGCCGATACCCTGGGCTTTTTCGACGATCGCGTGTTGCTGACGCTGGGCGCACGCTGGCAACGGGTCAAGGTCGACGACTGGAGCAATGACGTCAAAGGCGCCACCGCCTACGACGAGGAAAAGGTCTCGCCCTCAGGTGGCGTGGTGTTCAAGGTCAGCGAGCAGTTCTCGCTGTACGCCAGCTACATGGAAGGCCTGAGCCAGGGCAAGATCGCGCCGTCGACCTCGATCAACTCCGACCAGATCTTCGCGCCCTTCATCAGCCGCCAGGTCGAGGTGGGCGCCAAGTACGACCTGGGCACTTTCGGGCTGACCGCCAGCGCCTTTCGCATCAAGCAGCCAGCCTATGAAACCAATGCCGTCACGCGGGTGTTCGGCCCCAACGGCAAGCGTGAGAACAAGGGTATCGAGCTGAATGTGTTCGGCGAGCCACTGAAAGGCGTGCGTCTGCTCGGTGGGGTGATGTTCATCGACAGCGAGCTGACCGGCACCGTGGGTGGCATTGCTGATGGCAACCGCGCCCCGGCCACGCCCGAATACAACGTCAGCCTGGGCGCTGAGTGGGATGTGCCGAAGGTGCCGGGGCTGACCTTGACTACGCGGGGCATTCATTCCAGCTCGCAGTACCTGGACCAGGCCAACAGCAAGAAGATCGATGGCTGGGAACGCTTCGACCTGGGTGCGCGTTATGCCTTCAAGGTCTCGGACAAGGACGTCACCCTGCGCGCCAGTGTCGAGAACGTGCTGGACGACCAGTACTGGATTTCGGCGGGGGCGTCCGATGACAGCGAGCCGGGGTTGAGCTTGTCGACGCCACGGACGTATCTGGTTTCGGCCACGGTCGGATTTTGATCGCAGGCGCCGGTTGTTTTTGCAACCGAGCAGCTGATCGAGGGGTATTGGCGAGCCGTTATCGCCAATACCCCAAGCCTTGGAAGCGACTTACGATTGAGCTCTAGCCGGGCAGGCTCAGGTGTAGCAAAGGGAACGGGCGCCCCTCGCCATCCAGCGGGGAACGACCTGTTTGAACAAACCCGTAATGCAAATAGAACCCTACCGCTTCGGGGTTCTGCTCATTCACGTCAACACTCAGCTGGTTGCGCGAACTGCGGGCATGCTCCAGCAGCGCGCGGCCAATACCTTTGCCTCGCAGATCGGGCTCGATGAAGAGCATCTCCACGTGGTTTTCATTGAGCCCGATAAAGCCCAGTGGGCAGTCCTCGGCATTTACCGCAACCCATAATTCAACAGCAGGTAGGTACACATCCCGCAGCTGAGGAAGCAATGCCTCGATATCGGATGGTTGCAGGAAGTGATGAGTGGCGCGAACAGAGCGCAGCCAGATGTTGAGCAGTTGTGGATGGTCGGCATGGGAAGCCTGACGAATGATCATGGAATCATCCTTAACACTTGATAGCGGAAATGAGGTGCGCTTATCGATAGCGACCGTATAAGTGTCGGCAACCTGTATGACCGCTTCGCGAGTCAACGCCTGGGCGGTGCACGGCAGAGGTAGCCGCAAAGGAGGGAGGAAGGACAATACCGAGAGGTGTTCGGGGTATCAATAGAAAATTACGGATGGACTTTCGCCGCGCTCGGGAACATTCATGATGCTGTGGTCATTCATTTTCGAGGTAAGATCATGGCGGCGCAAACCGACGTTCTCATTGTTGGGGCTGGCCCGACGGGGCTGGTGCTTGCTCTTTGGCTCACCAGGCAAGGCGTCGGCGTAAGGATCGTCGACAAGAACAGTGGGCCCGGCGAAGCGTCTCGTGCCATGGCTGTTCAAGCCCGCACGCTGGAGCTGTATCGTCAGCTCGATATAGCCGAGGCAGTGATCGATGCCGGCTATAAAACACCGGCCATGAACATGTGGGCCCGAGGCAGCCGCAGAGCGCGCATCCCCTTGGTCGATGCCGGCAGAGAGGTTTGTGCATACCCCTTCGTGTTGATCTATCCCCAGGATCACCATGAGCGCCTGCTGGTGCAGAAACTGCATTCCCTCGGCGTAGACGTGCAATGGCAGACCGAACTGCTGGCCTTCGAAGAGGGTGAAAGCCAGGTCACTGCCATGCTGAAACTAGCCGATGGGCAGGAAGGGGCTGTGACTGCGGCTTACCTGGCAGGCTGCGATGGCGCTCGGTCGCTCGTTCGACATCAGATCGGCAGCGGTTTCGAGGGCGGCACCTATAAACACCTTTTCTATGTCGCGGATGTCAGGGTAACGGGCATCGAGCCTGCGGGTGAGGCGCACGTCGCTTTTGACAAGTCCGACTTCGTGCTGCTGCTGTGCTATGGCGAAAAGGACCGATACCGCCTGATTGGCACCGTGCGCGACGAGCGTGCCGAGCATCCCGAGCATCTGACATTCGCGGACGTAGGCCACGATGCCATCAACGGCTTGAACCTCAAGATCAGCGAGGTGAACTGGTTTTCCACTTACCGGGTTCATCATCGAGTCACGGACCATTTCCGCCGTGGCAGAGCGTTTTTGCTCGGCGATGCCGCGCATGTCCACAGCCCGGCAGGCGGGCAGGGCATGAACACCGGTATTCTGGACGCGATCAACCTGGCGTGGAAGTTGGCCGCGGTGGTCAAAGGCAAGGCGCCCGACACATTGCTCGACAGCTACCAGATCGAACGCCAGGCATTTGCCCGCACGCTGGTGGAGACCACGGACAAGCTGTTCACCTTTGTCACCGCCCAGGGCGGGTTCGCAGACTTTGTGCGCACGCGCATCGCGCCGATGTTCGCCAGTGTTGCGTACAAGCGCGCGAGCGTGCGTGAGTACTTGTTCCGAGTGGTTTCGCAAACCACCCTGGATTACCGCGACAGCCCGCTGAGCCAAGGCAAGGCAGGCGAGGTTCAGGGTGGTGATCGCCTGCCTTGGCTGCCTGGGGGCACTGCGGACAACCACGATTCACTGGCAGCCATAGAGTGGCAAGTGCATGTTTACGGTGAGGCCAAGGCAGGCCTGGCCCAATGGTGCGCGCAGCACGGCATTGCACTGCATGTTTTCGCCTGGCAGCCGGCGTACGAGAAAGCCGGCCTTGCCAGAAATGCTGCTTATCTGTTGCGGCCTGATACCTATGTCGCGCTGGCTGATCCTGAGGGGGATGCATCTACATTAAGCCGATATTTCGAAGCGCGCGGCGTTGTGCTGCCCGCTTGAGGAATGGATCGAGATCGACGAGGCCATCCTGACGGCCGTTCAGGGCGGCGGTGCGGATTCACCGGGCTTTTTCCAGGTGCTCGAACTGACATTGCATCTGAGCATCCTTGAGGCTCAGCTCGAACTCAACCAGGCCATCATGCACTTGCTGCAAGGCCTGGATCTGCCCCATCAATTGCTGTTTTTTGTTATCGATGGCCAGCATGGCCAGCCCCCAGGGCAGCTTCTGGCCGCGATGACCCTGCAGAATGGCCTGCATTTCCTTGAGCTTGAAGCCGAGTTGCTGAGCGCATTTGATGAAGGTCAGCAACTCGACGCTTTGCTGGTTGTAGATGCGGTATTTGCCTTCGCGTTGCGGGGGTGGCAACAGGCCGATTTCTTCGTAATGTCGAATGCTTTTGACGGTGGTGCCCGACAGCTGGGCGGCTTTGCCGATGTACATGAAAATCCCTTTTTTGACGCATCAGAAGCGCGCGACATCTTTGCACAAGCGTCAGGGGGCAGGAAGCCGGGTTGGACAAGGTGTCACAAGAGGGAGACTTGGCCGATCAGCGGCTGGCGACTGCCTGGACTTGTTTGAGCCAGGCTTCACGCTGTTCCGGTTTGGAGCCTAATACCGGACCGAAGGTCAGGGTCTTCAGGGGTTTTATGCCGCAGAACTCCAGGGTGGTCTTGCGCATCTGGTGCAGGCCCGGCATGCGATACACCCAGCGGTAGTACCACGGCGGCGTATCCATGGTCACCAGAAGGTGAGCCGTGCGGCCTTTGAGCAGCTTGTCCGGGAAGGGCGAGCCCTTGCGGTACTTGAAGGCAAAACCGGGCAGAAACACGCGGTCGAAGAACCCCTTGAGCAACGCCGGAATGCCGCCCCACCAGATCGGGTACACCAATGTCAGGTGTTCGGCCCAGGTAATGTCGTTCTGTGCGTCGATCAAGTCTGGCTCAAGCAACTGGATCTGGTTATAGCCAGCGTGCAAGACCGGATCGAAATCCAGGGTGCTCAGACGCAGCAGACGCACCTCATGGCCTGCTTGCGTGGCGGCCTCGACGTAGCGTTCGGTCACGGCGCCGCAAAAGCTGGCGTTCGAAGGGTGGCCGAGGATTACGAGCATGCGTTTGCTCTTCATGACGAGCTCCAGGTAATGAAGCGCCAAGGGTAAAGTCTGCCCCTAACGGTAGAGTCAAGCCCTGCCATTGCTCGGTGAGTGCAGGTAAGTTGCCGTGGGTAGCTTGCAGTGCCTTGGTCAGTTCAAGATGGTGCCTCAGCGTTGGCAACTTATCGCTGGCGAAGGTTTTTCAGCTCAGGCTTGTCGGAGGATGTGGCCACTTTCTTGAACTGCGCCACGGCCTTTTTCATTGGGGGGGGAGAGGACTCGTTGAATTCAGTCTTCACAAAAACGAGAACCTGTTGCCCTGAGTAATCCGGATAAACCTTCGCGGCGCCGCGCAGTCAGTTTCAGTAAGGGCCTGGATATCCTGGGTACAGGGAGGGGGCTGATGAAACTCGTCTGCTTGCTGCGTGGCTGCCAGCGTCGCAGCCTGCTGGTGTGTGAAGTCGCCGGGCTTCACTGCCAGTATTGCCAACGCTGTGGCGCACTACGCGACAGCCAGCCCGGCCAACCCTTCGCTGCGTAGGAGCCGATCATGGCCCGGGCAATCTGGAAAGGCGCGATCAGCTTCGGCCTCGTGCATATCCCCGTCTCCCTCAATACTGCCGTGCGCACCGAGCGCGTGGATTTCGACTGGCTGGACAAGCGCAGCATGGAGCCGGTTGGCTACAAGAGGGTGAACAAGATCACTGGCAAGGAAATCGACAAAGAGAACATCGTCAAGGGCGTGGAGTACGAGAAGGGCCGCTATGTGGTGATCAGCGAGGAGGAGATTCGCAAGGCCAGGCCCGAGGCTACCCAGACCATCGACATCTTCTCGTTCGTCGATGCCGGAGAGATCCCGCTGCAACAGTTCGATACCCCTTACTACCTGAGCCCTGATCGTGGTGGCGGCAAGGTCTACGCCTTACTGCGCGAAACACTGGAAAGCACCGGTAAAGTCGCCCTCGCCACCGTGGTGCTGCACACACGCCAGCACCTGACGCTGCTGCGCCCCATGGAGGATGCGCTGGTGATGATCACCCTGCGTTGGCCCGAGGAGGTGCGTGGCCTGGAATCGCTGGAACTGGACAAGAGCGTGACCGACAGCAAGCTGGAGAAGCGCGAACTGGACATGGCCAGGAAGCTGGTGCAAGACATGAGCGGGCCATGGATCCCCGACGAATACCACGATGCGTTTCGCCAGACCATCCTCGACCTGGTGGAGGAGAAGGCCAGCAAGGGCAAGATCGAGACCGTGGACAAAGGCGAAGGTGCGGCGGCGGAGAAGGGCGCGGACATCATCGACCTTACCGAACTGCTCAAGCGCAGCCTCGGCGGCAAGACCAAGGCGAAGAAACCGGCACCCAAGCGATCAAGCAAGGCATCTTGAGCTACGGTAGTTGCCCCTCCAGCTCCTGTAGATAATCCCCGAAGCCCTGGTGCGCTCGGCTGTCCCGTCGACTGCTGGTAGCCACGCTATGTGCTGCGGTCCAGACGATCTGCGCACCACTGGCCTCGAGGGCCAGCACCAGTTGCACATCTTCGTGGGCCGGCAATGGCTGGAAGCCGCCGACGCGCTCATAGGCAGTGGTGCACACGCCCAGATTGGCGCCGTGGATATGCCGGTGCCCGTCCTGGGCCTGGTACTGGCTGCGGTACAACTGGCGCAGGGCGGCGCCCTGCCAGGGTTGCCAGCGCTCGATGTGGACCGTGCCGCAGACCGCGTCGGCGTGCCATTGCAGTTGCGATACCAGCCAGTGCCCGGGCACGCGGCTGTCGGCGTCGGTGAAGGCCAGCCACTGGGCGCCACGCTCGATCATCCAGGCCGCGCCCAGGCGCCGGGCGAAGCCGACGTTGCCGGCCTCCAGCTCCAGAATATGCACGCCATGGCGTTGGGCAATGCGCGCACTGGCATCGACGCAGCGATCGAGCACCACCAGCACCTCGACCACCAGGCCCACCGCCTCGGCCTGCGCCACGGCCAGCTTGACGGCGGCCAGGCAGTGCCCGAGGCGGCGGGCCTCGTTGTGGGCCGGAATGATGACGGCGATCATGGGCAGGTCTCGTCCAGGTCCACGACGCTGGGCTGGCATGACCAGTACTCAAGCAGGAAATCCGCCTCCTCGTGGCGCAGCAGTGGGTACAGCGGCAGGTGTAAGGCCAGCAGGGCATGGACCTCGCGGCCCTGCTGCGGGCAACCGGCGATGGGATGGTGCCAGTGGCAGGCCAGCAGGCCGCCGTCATGGTTCAGGCTGGCCACCGATTGCTCGATCACCTGTAGCCAGTCGGTGGGGTCCAGGTAGTAGCCGATCTCGCTGAGCACGATCAGGTCGAACTGCCCACCTGGCCAGTCGCCCGGCAGGAGGCCCTGTTCGACGCGGGCATGGCTCACGCCCGCCAGCCGCTCGCGGGCCAGGGCTACGGCGGTGGCGTCGATGTCCTGACACAGCAGCTCGGCGCAGCGCCCGGCCAGCAGGACGCTCAGTTCGCCGTTGGCGCAGCCCGGCTCAAACACGCGTCCGTAGCATTGTCGCGGCAGGCAGGCCAAGGCCAGGTCGCGCTTGCGTCGTTCGTACCAGCGGGTACGAAAGGCCCAAGGGTCATCGTTGCCGGCATAAAGGTCGGCGAAGTACTGCGCATCGAGACTCATGGCGACTCCATTGACAGGAATACCAGCTCGAAGGGTTGCAGCAGGCAGGTTTGCAGCTGTTCGGGCAGTACCGGGGGATGATCGCCATCGGGTTGCAACTGGCTGGCATGGGCGGCCAAGGCTTCGCGCTTGCGCGCCAGACGCGACTCGTCGAGCGGCAGGCGATGTGCACGGGCCCAGGGCAGGCGCGGGTCGTCGGGCGCGGCCCAGTGCCAGGCCCACACCGGCACCTCGGCCAGCTGCGCGCGGCGCGACTGGGCCGCCCTGGCGCAGGCGCGGCCGGCCGCTTCATGATCACAGTGCCCATCGCCGCGCCAAGTGGTCAGTACCAGGTCGTCGGGTTGCAGCAACTGTTCCAGGTGCGTGACCAGGAAGGCCTCATCGCGGGTCAGGGCGCCGTCCTTGAGGTTAAGCCGGCGCCAATCGACGTGGTTGAGGTCCAAGTCCAGCCGTCGCAGGGCATGGCGGCTTTCCAAGGGGCGCTGGTGGCGCAGGCGGTGTTCGGTCCATTGGCTGGAATGCGGATGGCTGGCCTCGCCGTTGGTGGCGGAAATCAGCACCAGGTCCTGTTCCCGGCCGTGAAAGCAGGCTAACAGGCCACCGGCCATGAGGATCTCATCGTCCGGGTGCGGCGCCAGCAGCACCAACCGTCTGCCGGGCGGGCACAGCTGCGCAGGCGTCAGCCAGGTGGCCCGGGCAAGGTACGCGGACTGTTGCCAGACGCTCCATGGTGTGCCGGTGGCGGCCTGTATCAGGTTCTGGCTCATAGTTGCCATGCTCCTGCTGGCATGCCGGTCAGTTGTCGGCCCAGCTCGGCCAAGTCGCGCTCAGCGTGACTTTGGCGTAGGTATACCGGCAGGTCGGTGCTGAGCCGGGCAAAATGGCTGCTGCGGCAGAATGGCGTGGCGCCCAGTGCCCGACCGACATGCTGGATGACAAGCTCGACCGCCTGTTCGACCTGGGCGCGGGTCCGGCGCACCTCGAAACTGGCATCCTGGCTAGGGTGCCGGTCGATCCAGGCGGCGCATTCTCGAAGGGCGGCGCGTGCCCCGAACAAGGCAGCATCGACCGCGCCCAGATGGGCATCGGCGTGTGGGTCGGGCCGGGGTGTGCGGCAGTGTTCGCGCAGGTAGTCCGCCAGGGCTTCGGCCGCGCCATACCAGCAGGCCGCGATGCCCGCGCCGCCCTGCCAGAAACCTGGGCGGGACAAGTATTCGCCGGGCTCACCGATGGCCTGCCCCGGAGAGTCATCGAACACTATGGTCAAACTGGTCGTGGCGGCCATGCCAAACGCTTGCCAGTGGTCGGCCTGGATGCGCTGGCTGGGATGGGGCCGCTCGATGGCCACCAGTTGAGGCTGGTCGTCTTGCCAGGCGGTCAGTAGCGCACGGTCGATCTGCAACGCCCCCGAACACCAGGCTTTGCGGCCTTGCAGACGAACTCGATCACCGTCCCTGGCAACGATGCGGGTGCGGGCATCCGGTGGCTCGGCAGCCCACACGCCCCAGATCCCTTCGCCGGCGTGATGGGCGACGCCGCATTCGGCAAGGATCGCCAGGGCGTCGGTATGGCCTTCATAGAGTTTGGCCAGGCTGAGATCGCAACCGGCGACCCGCGCCAGGGCCCGCCAGCGGTCAAGAGTCCGCCCGTGGCCGGGCAAGGGGAGCAGGTCGTGGTGTTCACGCTGCAGAGCCTGCAGCAGTTCCCGCAGCAAGGGCTCGAGTTCGAGCGGACGCGAACGGGTAGCGAGCCGGTGTAGCAGCTGATCGAAGGGGGTCGATTCCATCAGGCAATCCCCAGTTGCTTACGCATGCGTAGGGTGATCGATTGGCGGGTCCTGGCCATTTCGGCCCATGGATCGTCCACCTCGGCCAGCCGTGCCTGCAGGTTGCCGATGTTCCATTGGTTGGCGCCCTTGAGCTGGCCCAGTTCTTCCCGCCAGATCGGCACCGATACCGGCAGGCCCTCGCGGGCCCGTAGCGAGTAGGCAGCGACAGTGGTGGCACCCTTGCCGTTGCGCAGGTAGTCGATGAAGATCCGGCCGATCCGGTTCTTCGGGCCGGACACAGCGCTGAGGCGATCGGGGAACAGCCCGGCCATGTGCTTGACCAAGGCATGGCTGAAGTCTTTCACCTCGTCCCAGCCCGCGCGCCGGGTCAGCGGCACGACAAGGTGCATGCCCTTGCCGCCGCTGGTCTTGAGGAACACCTTCAGGCCCAGCTCGTCGAGCAGGGTGAGGGTCAGCTGGGTGGCCTCCAGCATGGACTTCCACGGCAGCGCTGGATCAGGGTCCAGGTCGAGGACGAAGCGGTCGGGCCTGTTAAAGTCCTTGGTTGTGGCATTCCAGGTGTGCAGTTCGAGTGTGTTCATCTGTACTGCGCCCAGCAGGCTGTCGGCGCGGTTGAATACCATGGCCGCCTGGCCGGCCTGGGCCTTGCTGTAGCTGAGCACGTGGGGGATATGCAACTGACCGGCGTTTTTCTGGAAGAACAGCTCGCCGCCCAGGCCATCCGGCGCCCGAACCAGGGCTACTGGCCGATCCTTGAGCTGTGGCAGCAGCCAATCGGCGACCTGAGCGTAGTACTGCGCGACCTGGCGCTTGGTGGCACCTGTGGTGGCGTCGACCACGCGGTCGGGGTGGGTCAGGCGCAGGCTGCCCAGGGCTTCGGGTTTTGTCTGTGCTGCGCGCTTGGCGGGCATGGCCTGCTCCAGGTCGATGGCGGTGGCGGGTTTGTCGTCGCGCAGGCCGTGGAACACCGAGTGGCGCACGATGCCTTCGCGGGTCATCTGGGCATAGGCCACTTCTGCCAGCAGCTGTGGCCTGAGCCAATGCACGCCGCGGGCTTCTGCGCCGGTGGGAGGGTTGGGCAAGGGCGGCTTGGCGGCTTGCAACGGCTTTAGGCGGGCGAGGATGCTGTCCAGAGTGGTGGCGCTGAAGCCGGTGCCGACCTTGCCGGCGTAGCGCAACTGGCCGCTGTCATGGTCGTGCAGGGCCAGCAGCAGGGCGCCGAAGCCGTGGCGGCTGCCCTTGGGGTCGGTGTAGCCGACGATCACGAACTCCTGGCGCTGCTTGCACTTGAGCTTGATCCAGTCGCTGCTGCGTCGGCCCACATAAGGGCTGTCGGCACGTTTGCCTATCAACCCCTCGAGCTCCAGACGGCAGGCGCTGTCGAGCAGCGAGTCGACTGGCTCCGTGAAGTCGGCGGAAAACCTCAGCAGCGGCGAAGCGTTGTCTTCCAGCAACTTGGCCAGAGTGTCGCGACGCGCCTGCAGCGGCAGCTCGCGCAGGTCCTCGCCGCCCAGCCATGGCAAGTCGAACAGGTAATAGGTGATGCGTTCGTCGTGCTCGGTGTCGAATGCGTTCTGCAGGGCCTGGAAGTCGGCCACACCGTTGTCGTCGGCCACCACCATCTCGCCGTCCAGCCATGCTGTGTCTAGCCCCAGCGCCTTGAGTGCCTCGATTTGGCGGGGCATCTTGGCACTCCAGTCGTGGCCATTGCGGGTGAACAGGCGTACGTCGTTGCCGTCGATGCGGGCCAGAGTCCGGTAACCATCGAACTTGACTTCGTAGCGCCAGTCGCCGCTGGGTGGGGAATCGACCAAGGTAGCCAGTTGCGGCTGCAGCACCTTGGGCAAGGCTTTGCTCCCGGCCTTGGGCTTGCGTGTGGAGGTGGTCGCCTTGGCAGGGCGCCGCGGCGGCAGGGTGCGCTCGCTCAGCACGCTGTCTGGCAGGGCTTCGACGATGCTGTAGTCGGTTTCGCTGCGGGCCTGCCTGTCGTGGGACTTGACCAGCATCCACTGCTCTTTCTTGCCGGCCAGGTGGGTGCGAAACAGACTCCACACCCCCGACAGCTTTTCGCCCTGCAGGCGAAAGCGCAGCTTGCCCTTGGCATAGGCTTCACGCGGGTCGCCTTCAGGCTCCCAGACACCCCGGTCCCAGACAATCACGTCGCCTGCGCCGTAGTGCCCTTCGGGGATGCGCCCTTCGAAATCGGCGTAATCCAGCGGGTGATCCTCCACATGCACTGCCAGGCGCCGAACCTTGGGGTCGAGGGAGGGCCCCTTGGGGATTGCCCAGCTTTTGAGGGTACCGTCGAGTTCCAGACGGAAGTCGTAGTGCAGGTGGCTGGCGTCGTGCTTCTGGATGCAGTACTGCAGTGCGTAGGCCGAGCGGTGGCTGGCGCGTCGGCCCGCCGGCTCGGGCGTAGCGTCGAAGTCGCGCTTGCGCTGGTACTCCTGCAGGGGCTTGGCCATGACGGGCTCCGGGATGGTTCGCGGGTCTCAAGATTGGGAGGCGGTGGCAGCGTGTGGAGTTCAAAAAAAGCGAGGGGTGGGGGCTTGCAGAAACTCTGAATCAATTGCCACTGGGGAGAGTCGACCGAATGAAGCCCACAGACGGAGAACGGTCAGGCCCCCATCCGATGACCCAGGACCGCAAATTGAGATCAACGACACCGTGGTGTCCGATGACGACAGGAGAGTACCCCTGATGAACGAGAAACGTTGTTCCTGCAACCACTGTTCCTGCACCGTGGATGCCAATGCCGTGGTCGAGGATGGCAAGGCCTATTGTTGCGAGGCCTGTGCGACGGGCCATCGCAATGGAGAGCCCTGTCGTATGACCGACTGCAAGTGTGGCGAGCTGACTCAGCCGAAGGAGAGCACTGTCGATAATGCGTTGGATGAAACCTTCCCGGCGAGTGATCCTATTTCACCGTAAGTTTCCTCTCTCTCCACGGCCCTTTCGCTGGCATCTTCGGTGAGGGGCCAATTATTTATCACTGTGCGCACCGTTCAATAGCAATTTGCTGATCTTGATCTTGATCTGCTTTTGATCTTGCTTCTAAGCGCGCGATAGTCCAGGCAACACAAATTGCGACTTCAGGAGGCCGAGTGGAGGTGACTGGAGGGCCCTGGTGCGCAGCACCCTTCGGCGTTAGCCGAAGGCGCGAGATGTAGACTTGCGTAGCAAGTCGTAGGCCGCGCGGGCCCGGAAGGCACCGGAGCGAGGGGACCCCGGAGCGCAGCGTAGGGGCCGGATGAATGGAGCGAGGATTTTTTGGTTCCTTTTTGATCCTTCAAAAAGGAACTCGCCGTAAGGGCGAAAAGGTGACTATGCGTCGTCCTCGTAAATGAATGCGCATATAGTTTTCAAAACACACGCTCTCAAAGTCAAAGTCAAAGTCAAAGTCAAAGTCAAAGTCGGTCGGCGTCGGTTCTAATAATTTTAAGTGCATTCATTTGCGATGGCGACGCATAGTCACCTTTTCGCCCTTACGGCGAGTTCCTTTTTGTCGTGGCAAAAAGGAACCAAAAACCGTGCGCTCCATTCATCCGGCCCTCCGCTGCGCTACGGGTCCCTTCGCTCCGGCGTCCTCCGGGCCCGCGCGGCCTCCGACTTGCTGCGCAAGTCTACATCTCGCGCCATCGGCTGACGCCGAAGGGTGCTGCGCACCTGGGCCCTCCAGACGCCTACGCTCAGCCTCCTGAAGTCGCGAAGTTAGGGGCGGCGCCTGGGCTAGCTTTAGCTGTCGCTAGCGGGCTATGGCGCTAAACTCTTGATCGGCAACGGCAACGGCAACGGCAACGGCAACGGCAACGGCAACGGCAACGGCGCAGCGCTGAGCTTGCGTCGTGTGGACGCTGGCGGTCTGCGTGCATCCTTGGGCCCATCAGCGCTTGTCGAGGGCTGGCCCGGCCTGTCGGCGCAAGGCCTTGGCGCGCTTTTCGAGGATCAGGTAGGCGACCACCGCCAACATCAGCGGGATCAGGTAGTACAAGGTTCGATAGCCCAGCAGCGCGGCAACCAGCGTGCCCTGGCCGAGCTGGCCGTGGAGCAGAGCGAGGAATACGGCCTCCAGCACGCCGAGCCCTGCGGGAATATGAGCGACCACGCCCGCCACGCAGCTGATCAGCAGTACGCCCAGCACCGAGGGATAGAACAGCTCGGGTGGCAGCAGCAGGTGGATCAACGCTGCCATCAACGCCCAGTTGCTTGCACCCAAGGCCACCTGGCACAACGCCAGGCGCAGGCTCGGCAGGGTGACCTCATGCCCGCGCAGGTCCCAGTTCCGCCGCTTGGCGAAGGCACAAGCTAACAGGTAAGCCAACGCCACCACCACCATCAGCACGCCGATTAGGCGCAGGCCACCGGCACCCACCGCCCAGCTTTCCGGCAGCTTGACCATGCCAAGGGCGAACACCGTGCCGGCCAGCAGCAAGTAGCCCATCCAGTTGGTCAACAGACCCAGAGTGAGGATGCGGGTGATGGTCGGGGTATCCAGGCCCAGCCTGCTATACAGGCGATAGCGCAGGGCGACGCCGCCGACCCAGGTGGTGAAATTGAGATTGAACGCATAGCAGACGAACGCCACCGGCAACACCTGGCGAGCTGGCAGTTGATGGCCGGTGTAGGCGCGTGCGAGCAGGTCGTAGCTGGCGAACACCAGGTAGCTGCACAGCGCCAGCAGCAACCCGAGGGCCAGGGTCGAGGGTCGGTAGGCCAGCAGCGACTGGCGGACCTCGTTCCAGTCCAGGTTACGCGCCAGGGTGAACAGCAGTACCGGGATCAACACCAGCAACAGCACGGTCAGCAGACGTTTGCCCCAGGTCTTCCAGCTTGGCGTGGCCATCAGGTCTTGCCCCCGTGACAGTCAACCGGAGCCTCGTTGTCCGCTTGCACTGACTGCAGGCGCTGCCGGTGCGCCGGGAACCAGCCGGCGATACGCGGGAAGTAGCGGGTGATGTGGAAGCCCAGGAAGATCAACGGTGCGCGCCACCAGTAGCCGCGTACCATGCGTTCCAGCGTCACGACTTTGCAGTGCTCGCGGGTCAGTTCGCTCAAGTGCTGGTACAGATGTTCGTTGAACGCACGGTCGCGAATCAGCAGGTTGGCCTCGAGATTGAACGACAGGCTCAGCGGGTCGAGGTTGCTCGAGCCCACGGTGGACCAGTCGTCGTCCACCAACGCCACCTTGCCGTGCAGCGGACGCTGGCAGTACTCGTGGATGCGCACGTTGTCGCGCAGCAGGTAGTTGTAAAGCAGCCGCGAAAGCGCGCGTACCCAACGCATGTCCGGTTGCCCCTGGAGGATCAGGGTTACCTCGAGCCCGCGCCGGGCGGCGTTACGCAGTTCGCGCAGCAGGCGGTAGCCGGGGAAGAAGTAAGCGTTGGCGACTACGATGCGTTGCCTGGCATCGCGGAAGGCTTGCAGGTAACAGACCTCGATATCGTTGCGATGACGGCTGTTGTCGCGCTCCACCAGCAGGGCGCTGGCCGGGCCTGCAGCGATGCAGGCCGGCTGGACCCGGCTGGCAGCATCCAGCACCGGTGCGAGCATGCGGCAGGAGGAAGCGTGCACCTGGGCCACCACCGGCCCGACGACCTCCACTGCATAGTCCTGCTTGGCCTGCGGCCCGAAGTCGCCAAGGTGGTCGGCGCTGTAGTTGATGCCGCCGATGAACGCGCGTTGTCCGTCGATCACCAGGATCTTGCGGTGCAGGCGGCGGAACAGGTTGGTGCGCATGCCGGCCAGCCGTGGCTGCGGATCGAACGAATGGAAACGCACTCCGGCTTCGGTCATCGAGGCGATGAAATCGTCGGGCAGGTCGGCGGTGCCGTAGCCGTCCACCGCCACCTCGACCCGTACCCCGCGCCGCGCGGCGTCGATCAGGGCTTGCCGCAAGGGTTGGCCGACCTTGTCGTCGTAGATGATGAAGGTTTCCAGAAGGATCTCCTCGCGTGCCTGGGCCATGGCCTGGAACACGCGCGGGTAGTATTGCTCGCCGTTGATTAACAGTTCGACGTGGTTGCCGTCGCTCCAAGGCTGCCTCATAGCGTCACCTGCGCAACCAGCGGGGCATGGTCGGAGAGGTGTGACCATGGGTATCTGGACAACACCTGGGCTTCACAGGCCTGTGCATTGCGCAGGTAGATGCGGTCCAGGCGCAACAGCGGCAGGCGGGCGGGAAAGCTGCGCGCCGGCTTGCCGAAGGCTTCGAGCAGAGGGCCCGACAGCCGCGCATCCGCTTTCAGGCGCCAGTCGTTGAAATCGCCGGCGACGATGACCGGCTGATCCGGCGGCAGGTTGTCGAGCAACCCCAGCAGCAGGCTAACCTGGCGTTGGCGATGGTCTTCGCGCAGCCCCAGGTGCACACAGATCGCGTGCACCTGCTCATGGCCGGGCACTTCGAGCAGGCAGTGCAGCAGACCGCGTTCCTCGTTGCCGTGGATCGACACGTCGAGATTGTCATGGGCGCGGATCGGAAACTTGGACAGCAGGGCGTTGCCATGGTCGCCATGGGGGTAGACCGCGTTGCGCCCGTAGGCGAACTGCGGCCACATGCTGTCGGCGAGGAATTCATATTGAGGTGCCGTCGGCCAGGTCGGATGGCGCTCGGCATGCCGTTGGTGGCTGCCATGCACCTCCTGCAGGAACACCAGGTCGGCCCCGGTTGTGCGTACCGCCTCGCGCAACTCCGGCAGGATGAAGCGGCGGTTGAACAGGGTGAAGCCCTTATGCACGTTGAGGGTCAGCACCGTCAGGCGGTGCACGGCGGTCACCTTGTCGATGATGCAGCGGGGGGCAGGCAGGGTCCCATTCATAGCGGCTCCTGCGGCTCGACTTCAGGCTCGGTCACCCACTCGTCTTCCTGGCGCAGCCCGTTGGGGTAGAAGTCCTTGCGCCATGGGTCATAGCGCCAATCGGCAACTGCAATGCGGATCTTGTTCACGCGAGCCCCCTGCGTTCGTGTACTCATCAGTAGCGACCGGCAGCGGGGCGGGAGGGTTCAGCAGGATTGACGAGTGGCGCGGGTGAACGGCAGCGCGCACCTCTGCAGGCACGCGCCTTGTCAGCCTCTGTCAGAATTGTGCCCTGAACGGCATTGATGCCTGGAAGGATTCAGTAGGCACCTTCGTTTCAGGAGATGGCCCACCAGCAAGGGTGAGCCAGGTTTGAATCAGGATTGTTTGCGCTTGAACAGCTTGCCGAAGAAGCCGGCGATGGCCACCAAGCCCAGGATGATGAACTTCTTGAACGCCAGCAAGGCAACACCGATCTTGGCGAACAGGCCCGCCTTGGCGGCGACGCCACCGGCGACCAGGGCGGCCAGTCCGTATGGCGCCAGCTTGTCGGTCTTGGCGTCGTAATCGGCGTAGCGGTTGCCGTCGGTGAAGTTGGTGAAGGCGAGGATCTTTGGCGTTTCCTGCTTGATTGTCTGCAGATCGGCCATAGCCGCCACGGCATTGAGCTCCAGCACGCCTTCGCGGCCCAGCACGCGGATGCTGTAGTTCAGAGTGGTCTGGTCGGCGTCTTCGGCCTTCAACTCTCGCGCCCAGTACATCTTGTGGGTAGCCTGATCGTAGCTCGGTGGTTCGGCCCAGCCCAACAGTGTCAGGCCGGCATAGCCTTGCTTGTGACGCTCCTTGTTGTCTTCCTCGTCATCGGCCTTCATCTGCTCGAGCAGGTCGGCGTAGTCGATCTTGGCTGCGTCATCGTCGGAAATGTGGCCGTCGTTCTTGTAGCTGATGATCACGCCCCAGCCGTTTTCCGCCAGTGGATTGACGGCGGTCGGGATGATCATGCCGAGGGTCTTGAAGCCCGGTGGGTTGCCCCAGCCTTCGGTCAGCAGGCGCTCGCTGTCGTCTGGCGACAGGTAGTAGAACTCGTTGTTGAGTTGCAGGCTGGCGATACCGCCGGGCAGGGTGATGTTGCCGTGCTGTTGCTTGAGCGTGGCCAGCCACTGTTCGGCGGTCTGGTGCGGTTGTTCGCTGGCGGTTGGCGTAGACGCGGGAGTGCTGGCGGCAATGGCGGGCAAAGTAGTTGCGCAGAGCAACACTGCCGCCAACAACTGGCGCAGGTGTTTCATCGTAGTCCCTTACAATTTGAAATAATTTGGCCGCGCAGGATAACTGAAAGAGCTGGCTAATCGCCAGAATCTCGTTTCCTTGTCTACCTTTCGATGCCAACGGGACACCCTTGCGCGTCCTCCTTTCTGGCGGTCAAGCCAGTGACATCCTCTGTGCCCAGCCTCTGCCTGGGCGCAGTCAGCATTCCGTCAAGCCAACGCGAAGCCCTTAAAGACTGTCAGGATCGCCGAAGAACATCTGTATCCGCGACCTGAGCCAGCGTTCCGCCGGGTCATTGTCCTGCGCCCCTCGCCAAGCCATATGCAACTCGAAACTGCGCACGTCCAGCGGCAGGTCCTCAGCCCGCAGCCCGCCCGCGGCGGTGAGTGCATCCGCGGTGTAGTCCGGCACCGTGGCGACGATATCGGTCCCCGCCAGCAAACTCCCAAGGCCATTGAACTGCGGCACCGCCAGCACCACATGGCGTTTGCGGCCGATTTCGTCCAGTGCTTCATCGATGAAACCGGACAAGTCGCCGGCAAACGACACCAACGCATGGGGCCGGGCGCAGAAGTCATCCAGGGTGATGCTGCCGGGCATGCTATCGGCGCGCAGCAGCTTGGGCATGCTGCGGCGCAGCACCTTGCGCTTGGCGTTGGCCGGCAGGTCGCTGGTGTAGCTCACGCCCACCGAGATTTCCCCCGAAGCCAGCAACGTTGGCATGAGCAGGTAATTGACCCTGCGAACAACCAGGACAATGCCCGGGGCCTCGGCGCGGATACGCTTGAGCAGTTGCGGCAGCAGGGCGAACTCGGCGTCGTCGGACAGGCCGATGCGGAACACCGCGTTGCTGGTGGCCGGGTCGAATTCGGCGGCGCGGCTGACCGCAGTGGAGATCGAGTCCAGGGCTGGCGAGAGCAGGGCGAAGATCTCGTGGGCGCGGGCCGACGGCTCCATGCTGCGGCCGGTGCGCACGAACAGCGGGTCGTCGAACAGGCTGCGCAGGCGCGACAGCGCGGCGCTGATGGCCGGCTGGCCGAGGAACAGCTTTTCGGCGGCGCGGGTCACGCTGCGTTCGTGCATCAGGGTTTCGAACACGATCAGCAGGTTGAGGTCTACGCGACGCAAGTCGTTACGATTCATTCGATGCGGCTCGCCAGTCAGTGGGGCAGGGGTGAATCTTAAGGCCAAAGGCTGTTACCCTGCACCGATTTGTGGGAGCCAATGCGCAGATTTGCCTGGGGCCCAATCAATGACAGGCATGTCGACTATTAACGGCCACTGATGGCCCAAAGCGCAAAGCCCGGATAAAGTCCGTGGTAATACGAGATTCACACAGGCGAGGTATGCGATGTCCCGCATGATCCGTTTCCACAAGTTCGGCCAGGCCGATGTGCTCCTTTGCGAGGAGCAGGCCGAACCGTCCCCGGCAGCCGGCGAGGTGCAGGTGCGCGTCGAGGCGATCGGCATCAGTTGGTACGACGTGCTCTGGCGGCAGAACCTGGCACCTTCCCAGGCGCGCCTGCCAGCCGGCATCGGCCATGAAATGGCCGGTGTGGTCATGGCGGTTGGCGAAGGGGTGGACGACATTGCAGTGGGCGACCGGGTCGCCAGCTTCCCGGCCACCAGCCCCAATGATCACCCTGTCTATGGTGATGTGATCGTGCTGCCGCGCAGCGCCATCACCCGTTACCCCGATGTGCTGACCCCGATCGAAGCCAGCGTGCACTACACGCCGCTGCTGATCGCGTATTTCGCCTATGTCGACCTGGCCCGGGCCAAGGCCGGGCAGACCGCGCTGGTCACCGATGCCAGTCACTGTGCAGGGCCGGCTTTCGTGCAACTGGGCAAGGCCCTGGGGCTGAAGGTGTTCGCCGCCACCAAGGAGCCCGAGCAGCGTGAATACCTGCTCGGTCTGGGGGCGGACAAGGTGATCGTCACCGAAGAGCAAGACTTGGTCCTGCAGATCGGCAAGTACACCAATGGCCGTGGCGTGGATATGGTCCTCGACGGTATGGGCGGGCCGCAGATGTCGCTGCTCGGCGACGTGCTGGCACCGCGCGGCAGCCTGGTACTGTATGGCCTGCAGGGTGGCAACCAGACGCCGTTCCCGGCTTGCGCGGCGTTCCAGAAGAACATCCAGTTCCATGTGCACTGCATCGGCAACTTCACTGGCAAGCCGGAGCTGGGCATCGCCCAGGACCAAGTCGCCCTGCAGCGTGCGTTGCGCGACATCAACCAGTTCACCGCCGACCAACTGCTGACCCCGCAGATCATCAAGGTGTATCCGTTCGACCAGGTGGTCGCTGCCCATCGCCATATGGACGAATGTCCGTGTGGTGGGCGTGTGGTGTTGGATATGGCGGTGAGCTGATCATCAGCGACTGCTGCCATTATGAAAAAGCCCGAGCAATGTCTCGGGCTTTTTTTCGGATGCGTCCTACGGAGATATAAGATAATTTGCACAAAGCGTAGTGGATGTTGCGAGTTAGCCCACTGCAACTTCAATAAAGTGTTCTTTGCCCGGGTTATTCATGATTTTTATGTCTCGGCTTGTCAGCATGTTTGTGTCGGGCCAATGACCGCGACCACAGGGCGCATTGGCACTGGCCCATGGCCTGTCCAGCGATAATCACCGAGGTATTAATCCTCTATTGTCTTTCCTGTTTTTAGGAAATTTCCTTCAAGATCGGGGTTTTATTCATCTGCCAAACTCTGCTTTTGGATCTGATCCGATCAGAAAGATGGAGTGATTACATGAACAATACCCATGACCAGGCCATGCACTATGTATATCAACAAGTATTGCAACGTATCTTCGAGCATTTGAATCAGGCGCAGCGCGCTTCCATTGCGCTATTGATGCAACGGTTGCTGGTGATCGCTGGCGGCCATGCGCAGATCGCTGATCTGCGTCTGGTGCTGTTACACGGTGGCGACCAGCGCAGCGCCCATTTGCTCGCCTACCTGCGCGCGGCGCAATTGAGCATCGCTGTTCGCCATCATGCAACCTTCCGCCTGCGTGTGCTCATTGCCAGGTCGCCCGGGCTGGATCGCGCGACGCTGGCCAGCCATGAGCGCTGCTTCAGTGCCTTGTTCCTGCATGACGACCCACGGGTGGAGTTGCTGCTCAGCGACGGTGAGCGGCTGGCGCCATTCATTACCGGCGAACCCAGTGGCGGCGGGCAGTTGGGCGATGTCGGCAAGGCCTGGCTGCTATTCGGTCATCTGTGTGGCGGGCAGCCCGATGCATTGCTCGGGGGGCAGGCTTATTTGATGCTGGCAGAAGGGCTGAACCAGGCGCTGACCGTTGCCGATCCAGAGGGTGGCGTCGATGCCTTGGTCACGGTGGTACCGGCCGGGCAGCGCCGTCGTTTGCTGGCCTGGGCCCGGCGCTGCCTGAGCCAGGCCAGCGATGCTTCACCACCGGCGCTGCCCCAGTGTGCACGGGTGCTGACGCAGCACCTGGCACAACTGCGCTACAGGCTGGACGAGCCTGCGCCGTCAGTGCAGGTTGCACCGCTACCCCAGGCTGTACGCCCCCTGCATGTGGTCGCGGTGGATGACCTGCTGCAGATGGACGAGGTGGCCTCACTCGAGCACATGCTGGGCCGTCGGGAGGTGCTGCCGTGTCAACTGCAGGGGCCGGCGGGCCTGTTTGATCCGCTGGCGCTGGCGCATCTGCATGGGTTGCATGGGCAGTATGTGAACCTGCTTGGCTATCGCGAGGGCGTACAGGGGTTGCTGCAGCGCCTGGGCCAGAGTCAGTTGGCTTGGCCTGAGGAGTACGGCTTGCAGGCGCAGGCCAGCTTTGCCCAAGCCTATGGGGTGACCGAAGAGCAACTGGTCTGCCTGCTGCTCACGCCGTTCGAGGCGCGGGGGCGCAACCTCGAGCGTTATGTGCAACGTTGTCACCCACGCATGCGGGTGGCGTTGCCTTACCTGCACCGGGCGTTGCAGGGGCGCCCTTGCCCGGCGGCGGTAAGCCGATGGCTGGTGGATGTCAGCGGGTTGGAACTGGAGCATCTGCGGGCGCTGTACACCGGTACGCTGCCTGCGCAGGTGAGCCTGCAGGCCCAGGTGCTGGCGCGGCGTGACCTATGGTTGCGGATGTTGCTGCGCCAGGAGCAGGCGCAGGTTGACCCACAGCGCCAGCGTCATGGCTGACCGCGGTGCTCAGGGCCTGGGCAAGAGCTTGTGCGGCATGAACTGACGGGCCGGCGAGAACAGTCGGTTGAATGTCAGCAGTACCGCGCAAACCGTGCCGAGCGTTGACCGAACCGGCGGCAAGGCAATGAAAGCCTTGCCGCTACTGCGCTGACATGTGGCGATAAGTGTTACCAAATATATGTAACTAAACATATGTAACTTGATTTGTGACATATAAAGTTACTTGGCGTAAATTTTGTAAATGAACTTTGTTCAATAAAACATCGCAAATAGGATTGCGCATCATTTCATAGGTGATGGCAATCAAATGGCAAGCACTCCAACAACAACCCGCAGCGCGCAATCTCCACATCTTTACACTGCCCTTGGCCTTGCCCTGGCGTCCTGTTCGACCGCAAGCCTGGCGCAAACCGCCGATGCCGGTAAAAACAAGTCGGGCTCGATCCTTGAACTGGACGCGACCGATGTAAAAGGTGTTCATCAGGCCGAGACTTTCAAAGTGGATGAAATGTCTTCACCGAAGTTCACCGCACCGCTGCGCGAAGTGCCCAAGTCCATCACCATCATCAACGAAGCCTTGATCAAGGAGCGCGGCGCCACCTCGCTGACCGACGTACTGCGTACCACCCCAGGCATTACCCTGGGCGCGGGCGAGGGCGGCACGCCACTGGGCGACCGGCCGTTCATCCGCGGCTTCGAAGCCAGTACCGATATCCAGATCGACGGCCTGCGCGACCTTGGCCGCATGTCCCACGAGGCGTTCAACGTGGAGTCGGTCGAGATCGTCAAGGGCCCGGGCTCGGCCTACAACGGCAGGGGCTCCACGGGTGGCTCGATCAACCTCGTGAGCAAGGCCGCAAAGGCCGAAGACTTCATCGCCGGCAGCGTCACGCTGGGTACCGACCAACTGTGGCGCAATACCCTGGACATCAACCAGTACCTGCCCGAGCAGGACCTGGCGTTTCGCCTGAACGCCATGAAGCACGAAGCCGATACCCCCGGCCGCGATGACGTCGAGGTCAAGCGCTGGGGCATCGCCCCGACCATTACCTGGGGCCTGCAGGGGCCGACTCGGGTCACGGCCAGCTACTATCACCTGGAAACCGATGACATTCCCGACCAGGGCCACCCGATTTCGTTGATCACCAACAAACCTGCGGATGTCGACCGGGACAACTTCTACGGGTTGGTTGACCGTGATTTCCGCAAGACTTCCGCCGACCTGGCCACCCTGCTGATCGAACATGAGTTCACCCCTGAGCTGACCGTGCGCAACACCCTGCGCGGCGGGCGCAGCATGCAGAACTACGTGATGAGCCGCCCGGTGTTCGCCAACGTCGCGCAGGAACGCAACGGCCTGGTAGGTCGGGGGTTCCGGCCTCGCAACGTGGTCAACACCTCGGTGCTCAACCAGACCGACCTGTTCGGCACCTTCCACACCGGCGGCATCAAGCACAGCTATTCCGCCGGCCTGGAAGTCAGCCGCGAGACCATTACCGACAAGGACAAGCACGCTGGCAACAATGGCCGCCCGGGTAACCTGTACAACCCCAACCCGCACGACGGTGGCTGGACCTTGCTGCCGGGTACCGGGGAGGTCACCAGCAAGTACCAGACCGAGGTCAAGTCGCTTTACGCCTTCGACACCCTCGAGCTGCATGAACAGTGGGACCTGAACCTGGGGCTGCGCTACGACGACTACGACGTCAAGAACCGGGTCGAGGGCGGCGCCTCGTCGTCGAGCGAGCTGTGGAACTACCAGGTGGGCGTGGTGTTCAAGCCAATGCCCAACGGCAGCATCTACCTGTCCTACGGCACCTCGTCCAACCCATCGGGCGAGAACACTCAGTCCGGCGGCGCCGACGGTGCCGGGGCCGGCAACCTCAATGGCAACAAGGCCAACCTCGACCCGGAAAAGTCGCGCAGCGTCGAACTGGGGACCAAGTGGGATGTGTTCAACGAACAGCTGTCGCTGACCGCCGCGGTGTTCCGCACCGAGAAAACCAATGCTCGGGTGACCGACCCGATCAGCGGGCTGGTGGCCCTGGACGGCGACCAACGCGTGACCGGCATCGAGTTCGGCGTGACCGGCCGCATTACCGACGCCTGGGCGATCTGGGGCGGCTACACCTACCTGGATGCCGAAGTGGTGAAATCGGGCGGCGATGGCAGCAACGACGGCAACCGCTCCAAGTTCATCGCGCCGAACAGTTTCAGCCTGTGGTCGTCCTATGACCTGACCGACCGCTGGACCGTGGGCGCCGGGGCCAACTACATGGACCAGCGCTACATGAACGATGCCAACACCGTCAGCATCGATGACTACTGGCGCTACGACGCGATGGTGGCCTACAAGGTCAACAAGAACCTCGACCTGCAACTCAACCTGCTCAACCTGACCGACGAGACCATCTACGATGCCTCGCACGTCGGGCTGTTCGCCACGGTCGCACCAGGGCGTTCGGCGGAGCTCACGGCCAACTTCAGGCTCTGACCTGGGCTGCGTCGGCAGCGATCACCGCAAGGCGCCCGGTTGCAATCAACCGGGCGCCTTTCGTGTTCGGGCCTTGCCTTGCGGTCGGGGTGTAACTTAGCATTGCTAACAATTCTCAGTTACACAAAAAGAATCGCCCCATGAGCGAAGCCCAGGCTGTGCAAAACCCTCGACTATCTGCTGTCGAAGCGCTCTACAGCGCCCATCACGGATGGTTGTACAACCGCTTGCGGCGGCGCCTGGGCAACGCAATGGATGCGGCTGACCTGGCACATGACACCTTCGCGCGCATCCTGGCGTCGAAGGTCACGGTGTTCAACGAGCCCCGCGCCTATCTGAATTGCGTCGCCGGTGGCATCCTCGCCAACTGGTGCAAGCGCAAGTCGCTGGAGCGTGCCTACCTGGCGGCGCTGGAGCAGTTGCCGGGCCCCGAGGCGCCGTCGCCGGAAACCCGCTTGCTGATCCTGGAAACCCTGCATGAAATCGATGCGATGCTCGACAGCTTGCCGGCACTGGTCCGGCGGGCGTTCCTACTGTCGCAGTTGGCCGGGATGAAGTACGAAGACATCGCCGAGCAGCTCGGCGTCTCGCTGATCACCGTCAAGCGCTACATGAAACAGGCGTTTCTCCAATGCCTGAAGCTGGTTGACTGAGTGAGCGTCGAACACCCCCACGTTGAGCCTGACCCCGAAGCCCTGGCGGAGGCCGCCGAGTGGCTGATGTGCCTGAGCGACAGCGAGGTCACGGCAGAGCAGAAAGCTGAATGGGCGGCCTGGCGTAACAGCAGCGCCGGGCGTGCACAGGCCTGGGCGCGTGCCGAACTGCTGATGGGCAAGCTGGGTGGCTTGCCGCCGGCACTGTCGCTGTCGGCGCTGGATCGTCCAAGCGATCCGGGCCGGCGCCGGGCGATCACCCGCCTGGCAGTCCTGCTGGCCCTGGCGCCTGCAAGCTGGGCAGGTTGGCGGATGTACGGGCAAGGATGGGCAGCGGACTATCGCTCGGCGGTTGGCCAGCGCCGCGATGTCACCCTTGCCGACGGTACCCAGTTGATCCTCAACACCGACTCTGCGATTGACGTGCGCTTCGATGCCAACGAGCGTTTTATCCGTCTGTACCGTGGGGAGATCATGGTGCAGACCGCGCCGGATATCGTCGTCCCGGCGCGCCCGCTGCGGGTAGGGACCGGGGAAGGGGTGATGCAGGCTTTGGGCACACGCTTCAGCGTGCGAGAACGCGAAGGGCGCACCTATCTTGCGGTGCTCGAAGGGGCTGTGCGGGTGCAGCCCGCCAGCGCCGGACAGGCGCGGGGCCGGGTCGTGGCGGCTGGCGAGCAGGCCGATTTCGATGGCCAGGCCGTCGGCCCTAGCCAGGTGCTGGACAGCGCCAGCACGCTCTGGACCCAGGGCATGCTGCTGGCGGACAACATGCGGTTGGACGAGCTGCTGGGTGAATTGGCGCGTTACCAGCGTGGGTTCATCCGCTGTGATCGGCAGATCGCAGGCCTGCGGGTGTCGGGTGCGTTTCCGATCAGTGACAGGGGCCGCACGTTGGGGATGTTGCAGGCGACTTATGGGCTGGCGGTCGAGGAGCGCATGGGCGGGTACTGGACGCTGGTTTCTGCGGGGTAGGGCGGTGGGGCTGCAAGGTGTTCGCCGTTAGATGTTCTGCGCCTGTCCTACCCATGGGCCTCAGCAACATAGGGAATGTGCCTCAAACCACCCCACAAAATTATTTCACCCCAAGCTGATACTTTTCCCGATCTCGATTGGCAACAGGAGCGAACCCTCTCCTTATCCGGTCACAAGGACCCTCCTGTCATGCCTGTTGCAAGCCGTCCCCACGCCGAGCGTGCGCTCGCCACCGCAGTCCGTAACGCCCTGTTGAGCCTGGCCCTGGTGGCCGGCGCCGCAGGCACCCAGGTGGCACTCGCGCAGCCCGAAAGCACCGTGGCCACCCAGACCTACGCCATCAGCCCCGGCCCGTTGGGCCGCGTGCTGTCCAGCTTTGCCGTGGCCTCGGGGATCGCCTTGTCTTTCGAACCGACGCTGACCGACGGCTTACACAGCGCAGGCCTCAATGGCAGCTACTCGCTACAGGACGGTGCCGCCCGCTTGCTGGCCGGCAGCGGCCTTGAGCTGGTGGCTCTCGGCAACGGCAACTTCACCCTGGTCAAGCTGGCGCAGCAGGGCGATGGGCTGACGCTCGCCGCCACCAACATCGAAGCCAGCAGCCTGCGCCACGACAGCTTGCCGGAGGCCTTTGCCGGCGGCCAGGTGGCCCGCGGCGGGCGGCTGGGGATGCTGGGCAACAAGGACGTGATGGACACCCCCTTCAGCGTTACCAGCTACACCGCCAAGACCCTGGCCGACCTGCAGACGGTGACCGTGGCCGATGCCCTGGAGCGCGACCCGTCGGTGCGCTCCACCGGGCAGACCGGCGGCATTGTCGACTCGTTCTTCATCCGTGGCTTTCCGGTGGGCGAGGGCAACCTGGGTGAGCTGGCCTTTGATGGTGTCTACGGCGTTGCGCCCAACTACCGGGTATTCACCGAGTACGCCGAACGCGTCGAGGTGCTCAAGGGGCCCGGCGCGCTGATGTATGGCATCTCGCCCAACAGCGGTGTCGGCGGCGTGATCAACATCGTGCCCAAGCGCGCCCTGGCCGAGGACCTGACGCGCTTCACCGCCAGCTACAGCTCGGACAGCCAGGCCGGCGGCCACCTCGACATCAGCCGCCGCTTCGGCGAGGACAAACAGTGGGGCGTGCGTTTCAACGGCAGCCTTGCCCAGGGTGACACCGCCATCGACAACCAGCAGCGGGCCCTGGATATCGGCGCCATTGCCCTGGACTACAAAGGCGAGCGGCTGCGCCTGAACCTCGATTTCATCAGCCAGAAAGAAAAATGGGATGCCGCCTCGCGGCCCTTCACCGTGGCACCGGGCATCGATGTGCCGTCGGCCGCCAACGGCCGTACCAACCTGCCTCAGGATTGGGGTTGGTCCAACACCCGTGAGCAATCCGCGTTGCTCGGCGGCGAGTACGACCTGAATGATTCCTTGACGGTGTTTGCCCATGTCGGCGGCGGCAAGGCCGATGTAGAACGCATGTCCGATCAGGTGCCGAGAATCCTCAATGCGGCCGGCGATACCAGCAATATCCCCGGTTACTACAAGTTCAACGTCGACCGCTCCACCGCTGATGTGGGCCTGCGCAGCCTGTTCGAAACGGGCCCGGTCAACCACACGGTGACGGTCATGGCCACCCGTTACCAGGACGAGATGTCCCGCGGCATCAACAACGGCACGGCGATCCTGTCGAACATCTACCACCCGGTCGATGTGCCCAAGCAGCACATCAATGCACCGAAGGTATTGCGCATTTCCGAGTCCGAGCTGACCGGCCTGGCCGTGACCGACACCTTGGCAGTGCTCGATGACCGGCTGCAGCTGACCCTGGGCGTGCGTCGACAGGACATCGAATCGCGTAACTACAACGCGGCCGGCGCAGTGTCGTCGCGCTACGACGACAGCGCCACCACGCCCGTGGTCGGGGTGGTGGTCAAGCCGTGGGAGAACGTCTCGTTCTACTACAACTACGTCGAGGGGCTGAGCAAGGGCGACATCGCGCCGGCCACGGCCGCCAACGCCGGTGAAGCCTTCGCGCCCTACACCAGCAAGCAGCATGAGTTGGGCGTGAAGTTCGAACGCGACAGCTTCATGACCACCCTGGCGCTGTTCCAGATCGAGAAACCCAGCGGCGAGCTGGGTGCCGGCAACCAGTTCTCGGTACAGGCAGAACAGCGTAACCGTGGCGTCGAGCTGAGCATGTTCGGCGAAGTCAGCCCGGGCGTGCGCCTGATGGGCGGCGTGACCGCGATGGACGGCAAGCTGACCGACTCGGCCACCGCCGCCAACAAAGGCAACAAGCCGGTGGGCGTGCCTGAACTGCAGGCCAACCTGTGGGGCGAGTGGGATACACCCTGGCTGTCAGGCTTCACCCTGACCGGTGGCACGATCTACACCGCCAACCAGTACATCAACCAGGCCAACACCCAGGAGCTCGACGCCTGGACCCGCTTCGATGTCGGCGGCCGCTACACCACCCGTATCGGCGGGCACCCGACGACGTTCCGGGCGACGGTGCAAAACGTGTTCGACCGTGAATACTGGTCCGGCGTGGCGTCCTATGGCGCGATCTCGCCCGGTTACCCGCGCACCCTGCAGCTGTCTGCCACGGTGGATTTCTAACCCCACGGCGAGCTGCTATCGGGGCAGGGCGCCCCAGGCAAATGGGTAGACCTGTTTGGGGGTGGCCGGCTGGCATTGACCGGTGTCGGCATCGGCGCCCACCACATACCACTCGGCGCGCGAGGTATCGCCCAGCTTGCGTGCCTTGTCGGCACTGAAGCAGCGGCCCAGCTCGGTCGCCGGCAGCAGGGCGAACGCGGCGGGGTGCTGGCGCAACCAGTAGGCGGCCGTGTCTGCGGAAGAGCGGTTGGCAAAACCGAAGTGCACGATCGGCTGGCGGGCGAACAGCCAGTGCCCCTCGCGCCAGTTGACCAGCACCAGTTCGGCGCCGCCGGTGGCACGGGCGGCATCGGTCATCAGGGTTTCATGGGGGTTGCGGCCCTCCTTGATCGGCTCGACCAGGCCGCGTACGAACCACAGGCAGAACCACACCACGGCGATCACGGCAAACACTTTGCGCCAGCCTGGCCGGCGCTGGAACCAGCGCTTGAGCAACCAGGGCAGCAAGGGTGCGATGGCCAGCACCAGGCCGGGCAGCGCCGGGAAGATGTAAATCTTGCGCTTGCCGCTGCTGAGGCTGAAGAACACCAGCACCAGTGCCAACCAGCCGAGCAGCACCAGCAAGCGCCCGTCATGCTTGAGCAGTTGCCGGCGCCAGGCCGGTACCAGCCAGGGCAGGGCGAGGATCAGCGGCAGCCAGTACTTGGGGATGACCTTGGCGAAGAAGTACCAGAACGGCTCGCGGTGGTCCCAGGCATTGGCATAGCGGTTGGCGGTCTGGCGCAGCAGGATCTCCTTGAGGTACGCAAGCTCCGCCGCGCCGCCGCCATGGGCGATGGTCACCAGCAGTGGCAGCAGCCACACCGCGCAACCGGCCAGCAACCACGCCAGCCCCAGGCTCCAGCGCCAGCCCTGGCCAGGCATGGCCACCACGCCTCGCCAGTCATGCCGAACTGCCCAGGCATAGGGCAGCAGCATCAACGCCGGGACAAAGCCCACGCCCTTGCTGATGATGCCCAGGCCCATGGCCGCACAGCCCATGTAGAACCAGCCCCAGGCCGGGCCCAGCAGCAGGTGGCGAAGCAAACCGTAGAAACCCAGCGCGACCCACAGTGCGAGGAAACTGTCGATCTGCCCGGTGCGCAGGATGCTGTAGCTCTGGTAGGTGGCCAGGAACAGCAAGGCGGCGATGCAACCGATGCGCTTGTTCCACAGGCGCCGGCCCAGGTCGTACAGCACCGCCGTGGTGGTGGCTGCCGAGAGCAGGCCGGGCAGGTACAGGGCGACCTTGGGCAAGCCGGTCAAGGCGCTGAACAAGGCCACGGTCCACATGAACAAGGGCGGTTTGTCGCCGTAGATTTCGCCGGCACGGTGCGGGATGAACCAGTTGCCGCTTTGCAGCATCTCCAGGGCGACACCGAGAAAGCGTTCTTCGTCGACGTTCATCGGCTGGCGCCAGCCGATGCCGGCACCGACCAGCAGCAACGCCAGAGCGACCAGCGCCAGGCACTGGGCTGTGGGGGTTGTGAACCTGGGCAAGGGCTATTCCTTCTGCTCTTTGAACCGGGCGATCAACTGCAGGTTGCGCAGGTAGACCAGAAAGCCGAAGGCTTGGCCGATGATGAACACCGGGTCCTGGCGGTAGATGGCGTAGGTCAGCAGCAAGGCGCTGCCGAGCATGCTCAGGTACCAGAAACCCACCGGGATCACGCTGCGGCGCTTGTACTCGCTGTACAGCCACTGCAGCACGAAGCGGCCGGTGAACACGGCCTGGCCGGTGAAGCCGAGGATCAGCCAGAGGGTTTCGCGGGTCATCCTTCGAGCTCCTGTGGACGGGTGTCCAGGCGGGTGCGGCGGATCAGCCACCAGACCCCGAACAGGTCGAGAATGCCCACCAGGGCGCGGTCCAGGTTGCCGTACTTGGAGCTGCCGGCGTGACGCGGCCGGTGGTTCACCGGGTGCACCAGCATGCGGCCGTTGTGGCGCAGGATCAGCGCCGGGATGAAGCGGTGCATGTGGTCGAAGTAGGGCAGGCGCAGGAAGGCGGCGCGCTCGATCAGCTTCAGCCCGCAACCGGTGTCCGGGGTGGCATCCTTGAGCAGGCGGCTGCGCAGGCCGTTGGCGAAGCGCGAAGCCCAGCGTTTGCTGGCGGTGTCGCGGCGGTTGACCCGGTGCCCGGCCACCAGCTTGATGCCGCCGGCCAGGTCTTCGCTGGCACGCGCCAGCGCGAGCATCCCAGGGATATCCGCCGGGTCGTTCTGGCCGTCGCCATCCAGGGTTGCCAGCCAGCGACCGTGGGCGGCTTGGGCGGCGTGCCAGAGCGAAGTGCTCTGGCCCAGGCAGCGTTCATGGTGGAGGACGCGCAGTTGTTCAAAGCCTTGGGTACGCAGTTGCTGCAGCACGGCCAGGGTCGGGTCGCTGCTGCCGTCATCCACTACCAGGACCTCATAGCGCTCGTCTTGCAGCGCGTTGCGGATTTCCGCCAGCAGCGTCGGCAGGTTTTCAGCTTCGTTCTTTGCCGGAATCAGTACCGAAAGGTCTATCTGTTCAGTCATCGGGCCTGCCTGTGTTCTTGTTGTGAGTGCGTGGTTCAAGTCCGGTAGAAGTCCCGGTACCAGCTGACGAATTGGCTGACGCCCTGCTCGATCGAAACCTTGGGGGTGTAATCGATCCACTGCGCCAAGGAAGAAATGTCCGCCCAGGTTTCATGCACATCACCGTCCTGGAACGGCAGGTAATTGCGCGTTGCCGGGATGCCCAGGGCCTGTTCCAGGCACTCGACGAAGTGCAGCAGCCTGACCGGTTGGCCGCGGCCGATATTGAACAGTTGGCAGGGCGGTTGGCCTTCGGCCGGCTGTGGTGGTTTGCCGCGCAGGCGCTGGATGCTTTCGACGATGTCGTCGATGCAGGTGAAGTCCCGTGCCATCCGGCCGTGGTTGTAGACCTCGATGGGCCGGCCTTCGAGCATGGCCTGGGTGAACTTGAACAGCGCCATGTCCGGGCGCCCCCAGGGGCCATACACGGTAAAGAAGCGCAGGCCGGTGACGGGGATGCGGTACAGGTGCGCGTAGGTGTGCGCCATGAGCTCGTTGGCGCGCTTGCTCGCGGCGTATAGCGAAACCGGCTGTTCCACCGGGTCCTCGACGCTGAACGGCAGCTTGGCGTTGGCGCCGTACACCGAACTGCTGGAGGCATAGATCAAGTGGCTGGTGGGGTGCCAGCGGCAGGCTTCGAGGATGTTCAGAAAGCCGATCAGGTTGGCCTGGCCATAGGCCTTGGGGTTGTCCAGCGAGTAACGCACCCCGGCTTGGGCCGCCAGGTGGATGACCTCGCTGAAAGGCTGCCTGGCGAACAGCTGGAGCAGGGCGTCCGAATCGGCAATGTCCAGCCGCTGGAAGCGGAAGTTCGGCCACTGGGCCAGCTGTTGCAGGCGCGCCTGCTTGAGCTCGACGCTGTAGTAGTCGTTGAGGTTGTCGATGCCGACCACCTCCAGGCCTTCCTGGCACAGGCGCTGGGCGAGGTGAAAGCCGATGAAGCCCGCGGCGCCGGTGATCAATACGGGCATGGCGGCTGCACCTGGCCACGGCCGATGCCGTAGTAAGTCAGGCCGGCGGCGGTCATGTGCTCGGGCTCGAACAGGTTGCGCCCATCGAACACCACCCGGTCGGCCAGCAGCTGCGGCACCTGGTCCAGGTTCAGCACCCGGTAGTCCTGCCACTCGGTAACGATCACCAGCGCATCGGCGCCCTGCAGCGCATCGTCCTTGCACGGCACCAGCTGCAGGTCGGCACGCTCGCCGTAATGGCGTTGGATTTCCTCCATGGCCTGCGGGTCGTGGGCCTGCACCCGGGCGCCCGCGGCCCAAAGAGCTTCGAGCAGGACCCGGCTGGAGGCCTCGCGAATGTCATTGGTATTGGGCTTGAACGACAGCCCCCACAAGGCGAAGACCTTACCGCGCAGGCCATCGGGGTAGTGCCGGGCGATCTTGGCGTACAGCCGGTTCTTCTGTCGCGCGTTCACCGACTCGACCGCGCGCAGCAGTTGCGGCTCGAAGCCTTCGGCCTCGGCGCATTTGCTCAGGGCCTGCAGATCCTTGGGGAAGCACGAGCCGCCGAAGCCGCAGCCGGGGTAGATGAAGTCGTAGCCGATGCGCGGGTCCGAGCCGATGCCACGGCGGACCATCTCGATATCCGCGCCCAGGTGCTCGGCCAGGTTGGCCATTTCATTGATGAAGGAGATCTTCGTCGCCAGCATGCAGTTGGCGGCGTACTTGGTCAGCTCGGCGCTGCGCGCATCCATGACCATGAGTTTTTCCCGGTTGCGGCTGAACGGCAGGTACAGCTCGCGCAGCAGCTCAAGCTCGGCCGGCCCGGCGCCACCGATGATGATGCGCTCCGGGCGCATGCAATCGTCGACCGCCGAACCTTCCTTGAGAAATTCCGGGTTGCTGATCACCCGATAGTGCTCGGCATTGGCGACCGCCTGGCGGATGCGCGCCTTGATGCGGTCGACCGTGCCGACCGGCGCGGTGGATTTGTTGACGATGATCTTGGGGCCGTCAGCATGTTCAAGGATGTTGTCGACCACCGCGAATACATGCCTGAGGTCGGCGCTGCCATCGGCCTGGGGCGGGGTGCCGACCGCGATGAACAGCAAGGGGGCGAAATGGGTCGCCTTGGCTGCGTCGGTGGTGAAGCTCAAGCGGCCACAGGCCAGGTTCCTTTTCAGCAGTGAGGCAAGGCCCGGCTCGTAGAGGGGGCAATGGCCCTGGCTCAAGGTGGCGACCCGCTCGACGTCAACATCCATGCACAGCACCGAATGCCCCACCTGGGCCAGGCATGCCGCCTGGACGAGGCCCACATAACCCGTACCGAAAACCGTAACCTTCATCTCGCAGCTCCATGACCGAATTCGGGCGGGCCGTTACCCATGCCGAGGTACCTGGTGAGCAGGCTGAAAAAAAATGTCACAGTCTTGTTTAAGGTTTGTTACTGCACCTGGCGTACGGCGGGTTACCAAGCGCGCGACCCACGGCACTTGCCTGGCCCTGGGGTCTGTATGTATAACCAGTGTCCATTTCCCGCGCCCGATCCCGCACCGTGATTGCCCATTCCGTCGATGACCCGTTCTATTACCTGCACAACTTCCGTCAGGTGCTGAACTGGGTCGAACAGCGTTACGCCGACCTGCTCGATGCCCACGAGCACGGGTTCATCCGCGCCTTCGCCGGCTTGCCGGTGCCTGCCCAGGCCCTGTTGGTACGCATGGTCATGCGCAAGGGTGAGCTGTTTCGCAGCGACAAACTGAACTACGACGAGATCGGCGATACCGACAGCGCCCTGGCACCCTTGCTGGGCCTGGGCTGGGTCGATGCCGAGGCGCCGCTGACGCTGGAGCAGTTGTGGCCGCTGCTGCGCAAGGACGAGGCACTGCAGTGTTTTGCCGGGCAACTGGGCCGGCCCAAGGCGGGCAAGGCCGAACTGCTGGCGCAGTTGCAGGCCTTGCAACTGGCGCCGCGTTCGCTCGCCGCGTGGTACCCCGATTGCCCTGCACAGATCATCCACTGGCGCTTGCAGCCGCTGTGCGACCGCCTGCGCCTGCTGTTTTTCGGCAATCTCTACCAGGACTGGTCGGAGTTCGTCCTCGCCGACCTTGGGCTGCTGCGCTACGAGCAGGTGGCCTTCGCCGAAGACTCACGGGCCCTGCGCCAGCGCAGCGAGGTCGAGCTGGCCATGGCCCTGCACCAATGTGGCGAACGCCTGGAGCAGGGCGAGGCGCCCGCCACGCTGCTGGCGACGCTCGACGGGCTGGGCAGCGACAACCCCTGGCTGGCCCGGCGGCGTGCACGGTTGCTGTTCAATCTCGGGCAGCACTGCGAGCGCTTAGGCGAATGGGACCTGGCGCTGCAGGTGTATGGCGATTGCGCCCACCCCGAGGCGCGTATCCGCCAGGTGCGGGTGTTCGAGCGCAGCGAGCAGTGGCCGCAGGCGCACGCGCTGGCGGCCGACATGGCGGCGGCGCCGGCCAACCCGCTCGAGCGTCAGGCCCTGGAGCGCATGCTGCCGCGCCTGGCGCGCAAGCTTGGCGGGCCGGCGCAACCCCGTCGACGCAGCGATGCAGTGCAGGTGATCGAGCTGGAACTGCCGGCCGAGCTTGCGGTTTTCGGGGTGGAGGAGGCGGTCCGCCGGCATCTGGAACAAAGCGGCGGCGTGGCCCACTACGTCGAGAACACCCTGTTCAACAGCCTGTTCGGCCTGCTCTGCTGGGACGCCATCTTCGCCCCGTTGCCAGGGGCGTTCTTCCACCCGTTCCAGAGCGGGCCGCAAGACCTGCACGATGGCGACTTCCAGCAACGGCGGGCGGCGCTGTTCGAGCAGTGCCTGGGGCGGCTCGACGATGGCAGCCATTGGCAGGCGATCCGCGACTGCTTCAGCGCCAAGCAGGGCCTGCAGTCGCCTTTCGTGTTCTGGCAGATGCTCGATGAAGCGCTGCTCGAGCAGGCCCTGACGTGCCTGCCCGCCACGCACTTGAAAGCCTGCTTTGTGCGCCTGTTGCAGGATATCCGCAACAACCGCGCGGGCATGCCCGACCTGATCCAGTTCTGGCCCGACGAGGGGCGCTATCGCATGGTCGAGGTCAAGGGCCCGGGTGACCGCCTGCAGGACAGCCAACTGCGCTGGCTGGCGTTCTGCAAGGAGCACGGGCTGCCGGTGGTGGTCTGCCATGTGCGCTGGCAGTCGGCGCCATGAGCTACACGGTAGCGGTACGCGCGCTTTGCGAGTTCAGCGCCAAGGTGGGCGACCTCGACCTGCGCTTCACCCCGTCACCGACTGCCCAGGAGGGGATCGCCGGCCATCGCCGGCTGGTAGCTCGGCGTGCTGCCGGCTACGAGGCCGAAGTGGCGCTGGAGGGCGAGTACCAGGGCCTGCGTGTGCGCGGCCGCGCCGATGGCTACGACCCGGCAGGCAACCGCTTGGAGGAGATCAAGACCCACCGTGGCGACCTGGCCCGCCAGCCCGACAACCACCGCCAGCTGCACTGGGCCCAGGCCAAGGTGTATGCCTGGTTGCTGTGCCAGGCGCGGCAGCTGACGGACATCGAGGTGGCGCTGGTCTACCTGGATATCGACAGCGACAGCCAGACGGTTATCAGCGAGCGCCACAGCGCCGCCGATCTGCAGCAGTTCTTCGAAGCCCAGTGCCAGCGCTTTCTCGCCTGGGCAAGGGCTCAGGAGCAGCGCCTGGCCGAGCGCAACCGTGGCTTGCAGGCGTTGGCGTTCCCTTACCCCGAACTGCGCCAAGGCCAGCGCCAACTGGCCGAGACCCTGTACAAGGCGGTGAGCACCGGCCGCTGCCTGATGGCCCAGGCCAGCACCGGCATCGGCAAGACCCTTGGCACCCTGTTCCCGCTGCTCAAGGCCGTGGTGCCGCAGCAGTTGGACAAGCTGTATTTCCTCACCGCCAAGACCCCGGGCCGGGCGCTGGCCCTGGATGCCCTGCGCCAGCTTACCGCTGACGGCACCCAACCGGCCCTGCGCACCCTGGAGCTGATCGCTCGCGACAAGGCCTGCGAGTACCCCGAAAACGCCTGCCATGGCGAGTCCTGTCCTTTGGCCAAAGGTTTCTACGACCGCCTGCCCGCGGCGCGTGAGGCAGCAGCGGCAGTGCCGTTGCTCGACCGCGCAGCCCTGCGCGAGGTGGCCCAGGCACACCAGGTGTGCCCGTATTACCTCGGCCAGGAAATGGCGCGCTGGGTCGACCTGCTGGTGGCCGACTACAACTACTACTTCGACGCCCATGCGCTGTTGTTCGGCCTGGCCCAGGCCAACCAGTGGCGCACGGCAGTGCTGGTGGACGAAGCGCACAACCTGGTCGAGCGCGGCCGGCAGATGTACAGCGCCAGCCTCGACCAAGGCCAGTTGCAGGCGCTGCGCCAGGCCAAGCCGGCGGGCCTTGGCAGCGCGCTGGATCGGCTCAACCGCCAGTGGAATGCGCTGTACAAGGCGCAAGTGGCGCCGTACCAGGCCGGCGAGCAGCTGCCCGATGGATTTCTGCGTGCGCTGGCGCAGTGCATCGGGCTGATCCAGGAGCGCATGAACCAGGCACCCGCCGACGTGGAGCCCAAGGTGCTGGAGTTCTTCTACCAGGCATTGCAGTTCAGCCGTATCGCCGAGTTGTTCGATGAGCACTTCCTGTTCGATATCAGCCAGCGCAATGGCCCGCGGGGCCGACGCCTGGCCACCCTGTGTCTGCGCAACGTGGTGCCGGCCCGGTTGCTTGGGCCGCGGATGAGTGCCGCACGCAGTGTCACGCTGTTCTCCGCCACGCTCAACCCGCGGCACTACTACAGCGACCTGCTGGGCATGCCGGCCGACACCGCCTGGCTGGAAGTGGCCGCACCGTTTCGCGCCGAGCAGCTGGAAGTGCGCATCGTCAGTGAAGTGTCCACCCGTTACCAGCAGCGCCAGGCCTCGCTGGCGCCGATCGTCGAGCTGATCGCTGCGCAGTACGCGCGTCAACCTGGCAATTACCTGGCGTTTTTCAGCAGCTTCGAATACCTCGAGCAGGTCGCTCGGCTATTGGCCGAACGCCACCCCGGGCTGCCCCAATGGCGCCAGGCGCCGGGCATGGACGAGGCCGGGCGCGAGGCCTTCCTCGCGCGGTTTGTGGCTGACGGGCAAGGCGTTGGTTTTGCCGTGCTCGGCGGTGCCTTCGGCGAGGGCGTCGACCTGCCGGGAACACGGCTGATCGGCGCCTTCGTCGCCACCCTGGGCCTGCCCCAGGTCAACCCGGTCAACGAGCAGTTCAAGCAGCGCCTGGGGCGGCAGTTCGGTGCCGGTTTCGACTACGCCTACCTGTACCCGGGTGTACGCAAAGTCATCCAGGCCGCCGGTCGGGTGATCCGTGGCGACCAGGACCGTGGCGTGCTGCTGCTGATCGACGAGCGCTTCGCCGAACCCCGGGTGCGGCAGATGTTTCCCCGTTGGTGGCGATACGCCTGAACGCGCCCATCGCCTGGCGTTGAAACTCCCAGTACACTTCGCGTTCCAACCCCAACATTCGTTGCTTTCGAGGTTTTGCATGACGCTCAGTCCTTTGGCAGGCAAGCTGGCTCCGGCCAGCGTGCTGGTCGATATTCCCCGGCTGTTGACCGCCTACTACACCGGCCGCCCCGACGCCGCCGTGGCGGCCCAGCGCGTGGCCTTCGGCACCTCGGGGCACCGGGGCAGCTCGTTCGAGCTGAGCTTCAACGAGCATCACGTGCTGGCCATCACCCAGGCCATCTGCCTGTACCGCCAGGAAAAGGGCATCGACGGCCCGCTGTTCATCGGCGCCGACACCCACGCGCTGTCCGCCCCGGCCGCCGCCAGCGCGCTGGAAGTGCTGGCCGCCAACGGCGTGCAGGTACGGCTGAGCAAGGACGACGAGTACACCCCAACGCCCGCGGTGTCCCACGCCATCCTCTGCCACAACCGTGGCCGTACACAGCAACTGGCTGACGGCATCGTCATCACGCCGTCGCACAACCCGCCACAGAGCGGCGGCTTCAAGTACAACCCACCCAATGGCGGCCCGGCCGACAGCGACGTGACCAAGTGGATCGAGGCCAAGGCCAACGAACTGCTGGCGGCCAACCTGGCCGGGGTCAAACGTATGGACTACCAGCAGGCACTCGAGGCCGCGACCACCCAGCGGCATGACTACGTGAGCAGCTATGTCGCCGACCTGGAAAACGTCATCGACTTCGACGTGATCCGCGGCGCCAACCTGCGCCTGGGCGTCGACCCGCTGGGCGGTGCCGGAGTGCGCTACTGGTCGGCCATCGCCGAGCGCTACCAGCTGAACCTGGAAGTGGTGAACACCGAGGTCGACCCGACGTTCCGCTTCATGTGCGTCGACTGGGACGGCCAGATCCGCATGGACCCGTCCTCGCCGTATGCCATGCAGGGCCTGATCGGCCTGCGCGAGCGTTTTGACGTGGCCTTCGCCTGCGACCCGGACCACGACCGCCACGGTATCGTCACCGCCGACGGCCTGCTGCAACCGAACAACTACCTGGCCGTGGCCATCGACTACCTGTACCGCAACCGCCCGCAGTGGCGCAAAGACGCGGCCGTCGGCAAGACCGTGGTCTCCAGCGGCCTGATCGACCGCGTCACTGCCGCGCTGGGCCGTGAGCTGTACGAAGTGCCGGTGGGCTTCAAGTTCTTTGCCCCGGGCCTGTTCGACGGCTCCTTGGGCTTCGGTGGCGAAGAAAGCGCCGGTGCCTCGTTCCTGCGTAAGGACGGCTCGGTCTGGGCCACTGACAAGGACGGCCTGATCCCGGCCTTGCTGGCCGCCGAGATGACCGCCCGTACGGGCCGTAATCCGAGCCAGATCTACGCCGATCTCACCGCAAAACTGGGCAAACCCTTCGCGACCCGTGTCGAGGCCAAGGCCGACTTGCGGCAGAAGGCGGCGCTGAGCAAGCTGGCGCCGGAGCAGGTCAAGTCCACCGAGCTGGCCGGTGAGCCGATCGAGCAGATCCTCAGCCATGCCCCGGGCAACAACCAGGCCATCGGCGGCCTGAAAGTGATGACCGCCAACGGCTGGTTCGCCGCGCGGCCGTCCGGCACCGAGGACATCTACAAGATCTACGCCGAAAGCTTCATCGACGAGGCGCACCTCAAGCGCCTGGTGGAAGAAGCCCAGGTGCTGGTGGACGCGGCGATCGCCTGATCGCCAACGCTGCTGGATCTAAACCAATGGGGCTGCTCCGCAGCCCTTCGCGGGTAAGCCCGCTCCCACAGGATTTGCGCTTGCAGTACCTGTGGGAGTGGGCTTACCCGCGAAGGGCCGCAGAGCGGCCCCATTTGATTTATCTGCATTGCATCCAGCTGATCAGATCGCCGCGTCGCTCCACTGGCCATTGACCAGGCGGCGCAGCCCCAGCGGGTTGCCGTCGCGCAGGGCTTCAGGCAGCAGCGCCTGCGGGTAGTTCTGGTAGCACACCGGGCGCAGGAAACGGTCGATGGCCAGGGTGCCGACCGAGGTGCCACGGGCATCGGAGGTGGCCGGGTAAGGGCCGCCGTGGACCATCGCATCGCACACCTCGACACCGGTCGGGTAACCGTTGACCAGGATGCGGCCGACTTTCTCCTCCAGCAGCGGCACCAGCCAGGCGAAGGCTTCGAAGTCCTCCGGCTCGCCAATCAGCGTGGCGGTGAGCTGACCACGCAGGCCGAGCAGGGCGGCGCGCAGTTGCTCGTTGCCGGTGACTTCCACGGCCACGGTGGTCGGGCCGAACACTTCTTCCTGCAGCAGCGGGTCGGACTCCACCAGCAGGCGGGCGTCGGCCTTGAACAGCTGGGCGCGGGCCTGGCTGCCTTCTTGGGCCTGGCCGGCCAGGTGCTGGATGCCGGCGTGGGCGTGCAGGTGTTCCAGGCCGCCAACGTAGCTGCGCAGGCCGCCCGCATTGAGCATGGTCTGGCCGGCCTGGGCGTCCAGGTGCTGGCCGAGGTCAGCCAGCAGTTGGCTGAACTGCGGCGATTGCAGGCCGATGACCATGCCCGGGTTGGTGCAGAACTGGCCTGCACCCATGCATACCGAACCGGCCAGCTCACGGGCGATGGCCTCGCCACGCTTGGCCAGGGCGCCAGGCAGGATAATTACCGGGTTGATGCTGGACATCTCGGCGAATACCGGGATCGGCTGCGGGCGTTCTGCGGCCATGCGGCACAGGGCGTCACCGCCTTTGAGCGAACCGGTGAAACCGACGGCCTGGATAGCTGGGTGCTTGACCAGCCATTCGCCGACACCGCCACCGAAGACCATGTTGAACACGCCCTTGGGCATGCCCGTGCGTGCGGCGGCGCGCTCGATGGCGCAGCCGACCAGGTCGGCGGTGGCCATGTGGCCGCTGTGGGCCTTGAACACCACCGGGCAGCCGGCGGCCAGGGCGGCGGCGGTGTCGCCACCGGCGGTGGAGAAGGCCAGCGGGAAGTTGCTGGCACCGAACACCGCCACCGGGCCGACGCCGATGTGCATCTGGCGCAGGTCGACCCGTGGCAGCGGCTGGCGCTCGGGCAGGGCCAGGTCAATGCGTGCACCAAGGTAGTCGCCGCGGCGCAGCACCTGGGCGAACAGGCGCATCTGGCCGCTGGTACGGCCACGTTCGCCCTGGATGCGGGCGGCGGGCAGGGCGGTTTCACGGCAGACGATGGCGACGAAGCTGTCGTCCAGCTCGTCAAGCTCGGCGGCGATAGCGTCGAGGAATTCAGCGCGGCGTGCCGGGGGCAGTTGGCGGAACTCGGCGAAGGCAGCCTTGGCGGCGCTGGCGGCCTGGTCGACTTCGCTTTCGGTGGCTTGGGCAAAGCTGTAGGGCAGGGCTTCGCCGCTGGTGGCGTCCAGGCTCTGCAGGCGCTGGGTGCCGGCGGCGCTGCGTTGGCCTGCGATGAAGTTGTGGCCGAGGATCTCAGGCATGGGGTGCTCCTGTAGTCGCTGAAGGAAGAGTGCTATTGGGGCAGGTTTGCTTGGCCGCTGTGGGAGCGGGTTTACCCGCGAAACAGGCGACACGGTGCATGGCACCGGCTTCGCCGGTGTTCGCGGGTGAACCCGCTCCCGCAGGGGCGCATCAGGTAATCGGGGCCGGGTTGAACAGGGTGATGTCGTTGTGCAGCCCGTGCTGCTCGGCCCAGGTCTGCTTGCGGCCGCTGGCCACGTCCAGGTAATAGCGGAACAGCTCCCAGCCCAGCTCCTCGATGCTCGAGCGGCCGGTGGCGATGCGCCCGGCGTCGATGTCGATCAGGTCGGGCCAGCGCTGGGCCAGCTCGGTGCGGGTGCACACCTTGACCACCGGCGCCATGGCCAGGCCGTAGGGCGTGCCGCGCCCGGTGGTGAACACGTGCAGGTTCATGCCGGCGGCCAGCTGCAGGGTGCCGCAGACGAAATCGCTGGCCGGGGTGGCGCAGAAGATCAGGCCCTTGCGCGTCACCCGCTCGCCCGGGCCGAGCACGCCCTGGATGGCGCCGCTGCCGGACTTCACGATCGAGCCCAGGGACTTCTCGACGATGTTCGACAATCCGCCTTTCTTGTTTCCCGGCGTGGTATTGGCGCTGCGGTCGGCGGCGCCCTGTTGCAGGTAGCGGTCGTACCAGTCCATCTCGCGCACCAGCGCTTCGGCCACCTCTGGCGTTTCGGCGCGGGAGGTGAGCATGTAGATGGCGTCGCGCACTTCGGTGACTTCCGAGAACAGTACCGTGGCCCCGGCGCGCACCAGCAGGTCGGCGGCATAGCCCAGCGCCGGGTTGGCGGTGATGCCGGAAAACGCATCGCTGCCGCCGCACTGCATGCCGAGGATCAGCTCGCTGGCCGGTACCGTCTCGCGGCGGCGCTGGTCGAGTTTTTTCAGACGGGTTTCGGCCAGTTGCATGATCTGCTCGATCATCTCGACGAAGCCCAGCGAGGCGTCCTGCAGGCGATACAGCCACGGCTCGCTGAGGTCCACCGAGGGGTCGTTGTCGTGCATTACCTGGCCGGCCTGGAGTTTTTCGCAGCCCAGGCTGATCACCAGCGCTTCGCCGCCCAGGTTGGGGTTGCGCGCCAGGTTGCGCACGGTGCGGATCGGGATGTAGGCGTCGCGGGCGTTGATCGCCACGCCGCAGCCGTAGCTGTGGGTGAGGGCGACCACGTCATCGACGTTGGGGTACTTGGGCAGCAGCTCGGTGCGGATGCGCTTGACCGCGTGATCGAGCACACCGGTCACGCACTGCACGGTGGTGGTGATGCCGAGGATGTTGCGGGTGCCGACGGTGCCGTCGGCGTTGCGGTAGCCCTCGAAGGTGAAGCCTTCGAGGGGCGGCAGGGCGGCGGGCACGGCGTCGCAGCGCGGCAGGCTGTCGAGCTCGGGCGCAGCCGGCATGTCCAGCTGATCTTCCTTGACCCAGCTGCCTTGCCGCAGCAATTCGCGGGCGTAGCCGATGACTTGGCCGTAGCGGCGCACAGGGGCACCGGGCTGGATATCGACGGTGGCCACCTTGTGACTCTGCGGCACGCCTTCGACCAAGGTCAGGCCGTCGGCGAAACGGGCGCCTTCGCCCAGGCCGCCGTCGTTCACCACCACCACGACGTTGTCGTCATCGTGCAGGCGGACGTAGCGGGGCGACTCGGAATGTTCGATCAACTGCATGGTCAGGCCCTTCTGGTTATTTCTCTCAGGCGTTCATACGGCCGCCGGCGCCACATGCACGGGCGCCGGGGGCTTTCACTCAGTGGCGCGAACCTGCCAGTTCAGCGGTTGGCGCGGGTTCTTCCTTTGGGCCGTCCTTGAGCTCGATGCGCTTGATCGGGCCGACGATCACCAGGTAGCTGAACACCGCCACCAGGGCGTTGGCGCCGACGTACACCAGCGCCCACTTGAACGAACCGGTAGCACTGATGATGTAGCCGATGACGATCGGTGTGGTGATCGAGGCGATGTTGCCGAAGGTGTTGAACAAACCACCCGACAGGCCGGCGATCTGCTTGGGCGAGGTGTCGGCCACCACGGCCCAGCCCAGCGCGCCGATGCCTTTGCCGAAGAAGGCCAGGGTCATGAAGCCCACCACCATCCATTCGGCGTCGACGTAGTTGCAGAACACCATGGTGGTCGACAGCAACAGGCCACAGACGATCGGCAGCTTGCGCGAGAAGGTCAGCGAGTTGCCGCGGCGCAGCAGCCAGTCCGACAGCACACCGCCGAGCACGCCACCGATGAAACCGCAGATCGCCGGCAACGAGGCGATGAAACCGGCCTTGAGAATGGTCATGCCGCGTTCCTGCACCAGGTACACCGGGAACCAGGTGAGGAAGAAGTAGGTGATGGCGTTGATGCAGTACTGGCCCAGGTACACGCCCAGCAGCATGCGGCTGGTCAGCAGCTGCTTGATGTAGCCCCATTTTGGACCGTCGTTGCCGCGCTTCTGGTCCATGTCCACCAGGCCGCCGTTGTTCTCGATGTGCTCGAGTTCTTCGGCGCTGATGCGCGGGTGCTGGCGCGGGTTGTAGATGGTCTTCATCCACACTGCGGAGAACACGATGCCCAGGGCACCCATCACCACGAACACGTGCTCCCAGCCAAAGGTGAACACGATCCAGCCCATGATCGGGGCGAACAGGGCGGTGGCGAAGTACTGCGCCGAGTTGAAGATCGCCGAGGCGGTGCCGCGCTCCTGGGTTGGGAACCAGGCCGCAACGACACGGGCGTTACCCGGGAACGACGGGGCTTCGGCGAAACCGACCAGGAAGCGCAGGGTGAACAAGGTCACGACCGCCCAGGCCACCGGCAGACCGCCGACGAAACCTTGCAGCAGGGTGAACAGCGACCAGGTGAAGATGCTGAAGGCGTAGACGTTCTTCGAGCCGAAGCGGTCGAGCAGCCAGCCACCGGGGATTTGCCCGGCCACGTAGGCCCAGCCGAAGGCGGAGAAGATGTAGCCGAGGGTGACCGCGTCGATGCCAAGGTCTTTTTGCAGGCTGGAGCCGGCGATGGCGATGGTGGCGCGGTCGGCGTAGTTGATGGTGGTCACCAGGAACAGCATCAACAGGATCAGGTAGCGCACATGCGTCTTTTTCGTCGCTTGCATGCTGCTTACTCCCACTAGTTATTTTTGTGCGGGCTTTCAGATTGTGTTTGGCGCCAGGGCAGGGCGCTGGACCGCGTTGCGGCCCATTGCCGACAAGCCGGCCCCTGTGGGAACCGGTTTGTCGGCGATCGGGGCTTACAGCGTCTGTGGCCCCATCTTGTCCATCAGCGCGGCGAGCATCTCGTACTCTTGCGCGGTCAGGTCGGTCAGCGGCGTGCGCACCGGGCCTGCGTCGTAGCCGGCGATCTTGGCACCGGCCTTGACGATGCTCACGGCGTAGCCGGCCTTGCGGTTGCGGATGTCCAGGTACGGCAGGAAGAAGTCGTCGATCAGCTTGCCGACGGTGGCGTGATCGTCACGGGCGATGGCGTGGTAGAAGTCCATCGCGGTCTTGGGCACGAAGTTGAACACCGCCGAGGAGTAAACCGGCACACCGAGGGCCTTGTAGGCGGCAGCATACACCTCGGCGGTGGGCAGGCCACCCAGGTAGCTGAAACGATCACCCAGGCGGCGACGGATCGACACCATCAGCTCGATATCGCCCAGGCCATCCTTGTAGCCGATCAGGTTCGGGCAGCGCTCGGCGAGCTTTTCCAGCAGGTCGGCATTGAGGCGGCAGACGTTACGGTTGTACACCACCACACCGATGTTCACTGATTTGCACACTGCTTCGACGTGGGCGGCAACGCCGTCCTGGCTGGCTTCGGTGAGGTAGTGCGGCAGCAGCAGCAGGCCTTTGGCGCCCAGGCGCTCGGCTTCCTTGGCGTATTCGATGGCCTGGCGGGTCGAGCCGCCGACACCGGCGAGGATCGGTACCGAGGTGGCGCAGGTGTCGACTGCGGTCTTGATCACCTGGCTGTACTCGCTGGCGGCCAGGGAGAAGAACTCACCGGTGCCGCCGGCGGCGAACAGTGCGCTTGCGCCATAGGGGGCCAGCCATTCCAGGCGCTTGACGTAGCCGGCAGGGTTGAAGTCGCCCTGGGCGTCGAAGTCGGTGACCGGGAAAGACAGCAGGCCGTGGGAGAGGATGGATTGCAGTTCTTGTGGAGTCATTGTTGTAGGCATCCTGTGGCGCTTGGGTGAAGGGTGTTGTTCTGCGTTGGAGGTAAGTTATCGTACAACCTATTCGATGGCTAGTCCCCTTGGGTAGATTTTTTGGTTTGGGGTATTCGCCTTCAGGTGTTTGTTGGCTTTGAGATCGAGCGCCGCCCGCGCGGCGCATCGCTGGCAAGCCAGCTCCCACAGTTTGTTTCGGGCCAATCATTCCTGTGAAAGTACCGGCGCCTGCCTTGGTGCATGTCTTGAGTCATGTGCAGCGGCGACAACGCCCACGCTGAAACCGCGTCGGACCAACAAGGCGGACAGTGATGAACTTGCAGGAGTAACTGGCCCGAAACAGATAATGAAATGGCTACCCCCGCCTCACCCTGTGTCAGCCCCTAAGCTTTCACAGGGTGCCTATTCGGAGTGC